>CAZFDP010000047.1:0-10730 GCA_964518185.1 uncultured Phocaeicola sp.
TATTAGCCATAGCCAAAGCCCAAGCTTCTGTTGTTTCCTTTGCATCGGCAGGACGGAGTACCAAAGTAGAATTGTGTCCCTTATGGTTCTTCAGTTTTTCCATCAAGCGGATTTGAGCTTCTTGTTCAACAGGTTCGTGAGTAGGACCGTCTTCGCCCACGCGGAAGGCATCGTGTGTCCAGATGAACTTAACAGGAAGTTCCATCAATGCAGCCATACGTACGGCCGGCTTCATGTAGTCTGAGAATACGAAGAAGGTACCACAAGCCGGGATAACACCACCATGCAATGCCATACCGATACAGCAGCAAGCCATAGTCAATTCGGCAACACCTGCCTGGAAGAATGCACCACTGAAGTCGTCCTTAGTCATGGCCTTGGTCATCTTCAAGAAACCGTCTGTCTTATCAGAGTTAGACAAGTCGGCTGAAGCGCAAATCATGTTAGGCACTTGTTCTGCCAATGCAGAAAGACAAGCAGCAGAAGCATTACGAGTAGCATCGTTTGCCTTTTGTTGTACTTTGCTCCAGTCGATTTGTGGTGCCTTGTTGGCAAACCAATCGGCTTGAGCAGCTGCCATTTCTGGGTTTGCTTTAGCCCATTCGGCTTCTTCTGCATAGCGGGCAGTACAGATTTCCTTCAATTCTTCGGCACGCTTGGCGTAGAGTTCCTTAACATCGTCAAAGATTTGGAATGGATTTTCAGGATCACCACCCAAATTCTTGACTGTGTTAACGAAAGCATCACCACCGAGAGGAGCACCGTGAGTCTTGCAGTTGCGTTCGTATGAAGAACCGTCGGCCTTCAAAGCGCCCTTACCCATGATACATTTACCAATGATCAATGTCGGCTTGCCTGTTACTGCCTTGGCTGCTTCGATAGCCTTACGGATTTCTACTACATCGTTACCATTGATTTCGATTACTTCCCAACCGAGTGCACGATATTTGGCTGCAGTATCTTCGGTCATAACTTCTGCAGTTTCTGTAGACAACTGGATATCGTTAGAGTCGTAGAACATGATAAGATTATCCAAGCCCAAAACTGCGGCTACACGTGCTGCACCTTGAGAAATTTCTTCTTGTACACCACCGTCTGAAATATATGCATAGATGGTTTCTTTTGCAAATGTCGGGTTACCGGTCTTTGCTGCCAAGAACTTGGCGGCGATGGCGGCACCCACAGCAAATGTATGACCTTGGCCGAGAGGACCTGAAGTGTTTTCTACACCACGTTCGATTTCGAATTCAGGGTGTCCTGTAGTAGGAGAACCCCACTGACGCAACTGAGCAATTTCTTCAAGGCTATATTTGCCAATGAGTGCAAGCTGTGAATAGAGCATAGGAGCCATGTGACCTGGGTCCAAATAGAAACGGTCACGGCCTACCCATGTAGGATTCTGTGGGTCATAGTTAAGGTATTCAGAATAGAGCACGTTGATGAAGTCGGCTCCACCCATTGCACCACCCGGATGTCCGGATTTTGCCTTTTCTACAGATGCAGCGGCTAAGATACGGATATTGTCCGCTGCATGATTCATTACTTCAATTGAATTTGTCATAGTTTTTATTAATAATTTGGTTATTTCTTACTATTAACGGCTGCTTGTTCTGCCGGGAGGCATGCAATGTAATTCTTGATATATGTGTTGAAACCTGCTACTTCTTCTGGAGTAGGAGCAATTTCTACACCGGCATCGCCTGCAAATACGACTTCTTCCAAATAGTCGGCCAAAGATTGGTTCTTGGTATTATTGACCATGTAACCTGCCAACAAAGCAATACCCCATGCACCACCTTCGCCTGCTGTTTCCATGACTGAAATAGGTGAATTGAGGGCGGCTGCAAGAATACGTTGGCCTACACCTTTGGTCTTGAACAAACCACCGTGTCCGGTAATGCGGTCGACTTTGATTTTCTCTTCGTTGAAAAGAATGTCATTACCAATTTTCAATACACCTACTGATGCATGAAGATGGGCACGCATAAAGTTTGCCAAATTAAACTTGTCGTTGGCTGAACGTACAAACATCGGTCTACCTTCAGCTAATCCTGTTACAGGCTCACCTGAAATATAGTTGTATGAGATAAGACCGCCGCAATCGGTGTCACCTTTCAATGCATTGTTATAAAGCTTACCGTAAATTTCGTTCATGTCTACAGGAATTCCCATCAGTTCTTGATATTCCTTGAACAGGTTCACCCAAGCATTCAGGTCGGAAGTACAGTTATTGCAATGCACCATTGCAACGAGGCTACCACAAGGTGTAGTAACCATGTCAATCATTTCATTCGGCTTGGATAAATCTTTTTCGAGAACAATCATTGAGAATGATGAAGTACCGGCTGATACGTTACCTGTACGTTGTTTAACTGCGTTGGTGGCAACCATACCTGTTCCAGCATCACCTTCCGGAGGACAAACGGGCACACCTGGTTTCAAGTTTCCTGATACGTCGAGCTTCTTTACACCTTCTTCGGTCAAGTATCCGGCATTTTCACCGGCAACAAGTACTTCTGGGAAGATGTCAAGCAATGTCCAATTATATCCCTTCGGAGCAATCAATGCATTGAACTTTTCTACCATTTCGGCATTATATGTCTTGGTTTCAGGATCTACTGGTATCATACCCGATGCATCGCCTACACCGAGAACTTTCTTTCCTGTCAGTTGCCAATGGATATAACCAGCCAAAGTGGTTTGGAAATCGATGTCCTTTACATGTTCATCGTTGTCAAGAATGCATTGATACAGGTGTGAGATACTCCAACGAAGAGGAATATTATATACGAATAACTCAGACAGAGTTTCAGCGGCTTTAGCTGTGTTGGTATTTCTCCATGTACGGAAAGGTACAAGGATTTCTTCCTGCTTATTGAAAGCCATATATCCATGCATCATGGCACTGATACCAATACCGGCCAATTCTTTGATTTCTGTATCGTATAATTTCTTTACGTCGGCACGCAAATTGGAATAACAATCCTGAAGACCACCCCAAATAGCATCTATGCTATATGTCCATAAGCCATCTACAAGTTGGTTTTCCCATTCGTGGCTGCCTTGTGCAATGGGCTTGTTTTCCTGGTCAATCAAAACCGCCTTGATACGGGTTGAACCAAACTCGATACCTAAAATGGCTTTACCGGCTTCGATGGTTGATTTTGCATCTAATTTCATATCTTATTTATTGAAGTTAAATGTTAATGGATAATGTATTAGAGTTACACCACTAAAAAGCAGTGTAACTCCATCGATTTATTAGCAAAGTGCCTTATTGAGCATGTAGTAAACTTCGTTCATGCGCAATTCTTTCTTGAATTCGCTAATGGTAGTGTCCTTGTTAATCTTGATGTATTCAATACCAACCATTTCTGCAAAATCTTCCCAATATTCTTCATTGATGTCGTATGAGAATGCGCTATGGTGTGTACCACCTGCGAGAATCCATGCACCTGCACCGATTTCGAATGTAGGTTGAGGTATCCAAAGAGCAGATGCAACCGGAAGGTTTGGCATTGGCTTCGGTTCGATACATTCAACTTCTTGTGAGATAAGACGGAAGCGGTTACCAAGATCGACAACGGTAGCCTTGATACCACGACCAACCTTAGAAGTAAACACGAGGCGTGCAGTTTGTTGCTTGCGGATACCGATACCGAGGAAGTGAACTTCGAGTTTCGGCTTTTCTTCTACAGCGATGAGCGGACAAACTTCGAGCATGTGGCTCTGGAGGCAAGAAGAACGGTCGCCGGCAAAGTTAAGGGTATAGTCTTCAAGGAATGAGCATCCGATAGGCATACCTTGTTGGATAACCCAAAGTGTACGGCAGAGGCATGCAGTCTTCCAGTCACCTTCTGCACCGAAACCAATACCTTCGGCCATAAGACGTTGAGAAGCAAGACCTGGAATCTGGTCGAAACCTACGAAGTTAGGATCGTTGATGTCAGCATCGCCGAGGTCATCGAAATTAGTAGTGAAGGCAGTAGCACCTTCGTCCTTCAATACGCGACGCAGTGCAATTTCTGCTTTTGCTGCATTCTTTACCTTTTCCCAATATACTTCTTCACCACTTTCGTCAATCTTGATTTCGTATAACTTCTTGTATTCTTCAACAAGTTCATCAGCTTCAGCATCAGTAACCTTCTTGAAGTATTCCATCAATGAAGAAACCGGGTAATAATCAACGTGGTAGCCCATACGTTGTTCAAATTCTACGCGGTCGCCATCGGTTACAGCTACATTGTTCATGTTCATACCAAACATCAAACAACGAGTGTTCTTAGCATCGGCAACACCTGCTGCTACGCGTGTCCAGATAGCAATCTTTTCTTGTACTTCTTCACTCTTCCAATAACCGCTAACTACTTTACGTGGGATACGCATGCGAGTACAAATATGTCCGAATTCGATATCACCATGAGCCGATTGATTGAGGTTCATGAAGTCCATGTCTATTGTATCCCATGGAATTTCGGCATTATATTGAGTGTGGAAGTGAAGGAGTGGCTTTTGTAATGCTTGAAGTGCCTTAATCCACATCTTTGCAGGTGAGAATGTGTGCATCCATGTAATGATACCAATACATTTTTCATCATTATTGGCAGCCTTCATTACTGCTTCAGCTTCCTTTGAAGAGTTAGCTGTTCCTTTATATACAACTTTAATAGGTATGATACCACTATTGTTGAGTCCGTCTACCATTTCTTTTGAGTGGCCGTCTACAATCTTTACTGTTTCGCCACCATACAGAAGCTGTGCTCCTGTTACAAACCATACTTCGTAATTTGAAAATACTTTTTCCATAATTTTATTATTTTATAGGGTTAATATTATTTTGCTTGACCGTAATAGGCGTTGGGACCATGCTTGCGGTTGAAATGTTTTTCTACCAGCAAAGGATTCATGGTTAGGTTGGGGTTAGCAGCAAAAGCAATACTTGCCATCTTGGCTACTTGTTCCATAACTACAGCATTGTGGACTGCATCGTGTGCATCTTTACCCCATGAAAATGGGCCGTGGTTCTTTACCAATACGCCTGGAGTGTGAACCGGATTCATTCCTTCGAAACGCTTAACAATTACATTGCCTGTTTCGAGTTCGTAGGCACCTTCTACTTCTTCCTTGGTCATACTATCTGTACAAGGAATGGCTTCGTGGAAATAATCGGCATGAGTTGTACCTATATTAGGTATATCCAAGCCGGCTTGTGCCCAAGCTGTAGCATAGGTTGAGTGAGTATGAACTACACCACCAATTTCAGGGAATGCCTTATACAAAACCAGATGTGTAGGTGTATCGGATGATGGACGGAGGTTACCTTCTACGATATTTCCATCCAAATCGACTACTACCATGTCTTCAACTTTCATATCGTCGTATGAAACACCACTTGGCTTGATGACTACCAATCCTGTTTCGCGATCGATAGCTGATACATTACCCCAAGTAAATATTACCAATCCATGCTTGACCAAATCAAGGTTTGCATGAAATACTTTTTCTTTTAATGCTTCTAACATAAGTTATACAAGTTTGAATTTAGGATCTTGACGATAGGCTTTGTCATTGAATTTATACAAATATGCCCCTCGTTTTGAACCTGTTTTATCTATTTGTTCCGTCTTTTCTATATAATCCATGGTTGCAACTCGTTTGCGAAAGTTACGCTTGTCCATTTGTTCGCCGTATATGGCTTCATATAGGCTTTGCATTTGTGACAAGGTGAACAATTCAGGCAGAAGGTTAAAACCTATCGGATTGTCTGATGCCTGATGTTTCATTAACTCGCGTGCTTTGGCAATCATTTCGGGATGGTCGAATATGAGTGTGGGCAGTTCGTCTACTTTAATCCAATAAGCATTGTGTTGCTCTACCAGTTCACGGTCGTATTCATCTACGTTTATCAGTGCGTAGTAGGCCACTGAAATTACGCGTTCACCGGGATCACGCTCCACTCTTCCAAAAGTACCAACTTGCTGCATATATACGTTCTTAAGACCTGTAAGTTCGTTGAGTACACGTTTTGCGGCATCATCTACACTTTCGTCTTGTTGAACGAAGCCACCCATCAAAGACCATTCACCCATAGCCGGTGCAAAATTCCGCTTTAACAGGAGGAGCTTGAGCTCCCCCTCGTCAAAGCCGAATATGATACAATCCACGGATACGTAGAATTTAGGATTGATGTTATAGTAGGTGGTCATCTTAATTGGTTTACAGATTAGTTATAATAGTAGGTAGAAATTACCAGAAATATGCATAGAACAAACCGCACAGAGCAACTACGCCCAATGTAGCGACAACATCCCATACATTCCAGCTATCCTTAATTTGCTTCTTGTAGTCACCTGTGAAGGTAATAGCTTCTACTTGGGCTTTGCTTGGAGCAGGAGTGAAGCATGAAACAACTACCATCATGAGGATGATGAATACGAGCAGCCAACATTCGAATACAAGCCAGTTGGTTTGCCAGAACCATGCGGTATTTTCCCAAAGGGCACCTTCCATAACTGCACTTCCGTTTTCAGTAAGCACGTTAGTTATCAAACGAAGCATACCGATAGCGAAACCACCGATAAGTCCCCATTCACCTGCCTTCGGAGTAATCTTCTTAGAGAAGATACCCAATGCGAATACGGCTACCATAGAAGGAGCGAGGAGTGACTGGATATTTTGTAGATAACTATAAAGAGTGTCCATGCTCATCATAACAGGCATCCATGCCAAACCGAGCAATACTACTACTACAGTTGCAATACGTCCTACCAATACATAGTGTGCTTCACTCTTACCTCTCTTCATGGGCTTGTAGAAGTCTTCAGTAAAGAGGGTAGCGCAAGAGTTGAAGAATGCAGCAAGTGATGCTACCAATGCACAAATGAATCCGATGGTAACGATACCCTTCACACCGGCGGGAAGTACGTTCTTCACCATCATGGCGAAAGCACCGTCTGTATCGTTGGCATTAGTGATATCCATGATGATACCGCTACCTTCCTTCAGAGATAAAGCATATGCCACCATACCTGGGATAAGGAACATGAATACGGGGAGGAGCTTGAAGTAACCGGCGGCGATGGTACCACGGCGTGCACGCTTCATCACCACTTCGTTTGATTCGCCCTTTGTCTGGCCAAGTACACGCTGAACAATGTGCTGGTCAGTACACCAATACCAGAAACCGATGATGCTGGCACCGAGGAATACCACGAAGCCGGGATAACCCTCATACATGGGGTCTGCTTCATCCCAGTGGAACATGTGTGTAGTACCGAATCCTTCGTGAGCTTCGTTACATGCGGCCATCATGGCACTCCAACCTTCGCTGATACTGCCGTCGCCCAACATGGACAATCCCAAGAAGAGTACCAAGAATGAACCAATAATAAGGATAGGAGTTTGGATGGCGGACAATGTCATTACACCCTTCATTCCACCGAATACGGTGAAGACAGCAGTGATGGCGATCAAACCGATAGCGCCATACCAGAAGGGAAGGCCGAGCAGATATTCAAAGAAAATACCGCCGGTGAAGGCAGTTACGCTCACCTTAGTCAATATATAAGCGATGAGGGTGATGATAGAAAGCCATGAACCTGTTCTTTGAGTGTAACGGAATTTTAAGAAGTCGGGCATGGTGATAATCTTACCCATCTTGTTGTTGAGCAACTGATAGAAAGGTACGAACAACCAACCCAAGATTAAGATCATCCAACCCTGCATTTCCCAGTGTGCCATACCTACACCATCCTTAGCTCCGGTACCGGCAAGACCTACAAGGTGTTCAGAACCGATGTTGGCAGCAAAAATAGCTGCACCGATTACATACCAAGGTTCACCCTTACCAAAGAGATAGTCTTCGCTATTGGCACCTTTCATCATGCGTTTGTCTTTTTGGACAGAACGATATACTGCCCATGCGACCAAGAGAATACCTACGACGAGGATAGCCCAGTCGAGCCATAAAAATTCTTTTGCGCTCCAATTCATAATTGTAAATTGTTTTGAGGTTATTATTAAGTTAATTGATTATTTTTCTACGCCAAATTTATAGATACAATGGCTGGTATATGTCTCGCCTGGAGCCAAGTATGCATTACATTCTTCCCACTGCTTGTTGGGTGAGTCGGGATACATTTGAGTTTCCAAACAGATACCTGTACGTTGGTTATATACTATACCATGCTTACCTTTTGCAGTACCATCTAAGAAGTTACCTGAATATACTTGAATACCAGGTTCGTCTGTATATACTTCAAGTGTAATACCTGTAACAGGTGATGTCATCTTGACTGCTAATAGCTTGTCGTCACCCTTAGTGTTCAATACCCAGTTGTGGTCGAAACCATTACCGAATTTCACTTGTTCGAATTCAAAGTTGTTGATATCTACACCTACTTCTTTGGCTGTAGTGAAATCCATCGGAGTACCAGCTACAGGGTCAATTTCTCCAGTAGTCATATATGTAGCATCAACGGGAGTATAACCGTCAGCATTTACATAAAGAATATGATTGGTTATAGAAGTGGTTGGATCACCGTTCAAGTTAAAATAAGAGTGGTTTGTCATATTGATAACCGTTTTTTTGTCGGTTGTAGCCTTATATGCAATGTCGATAGCATTATCCGAAGTCAATGTGTATGTTACATCGGCTACTACATTACCCGGGAAGTTATTGTCACCATCAGGTGATTTCATTGTAAGTACAATGGTTGTGTCGTTGGTTTGATTGGCTTCGTACACTTGATATTGCCAGCCTGTAGGACCACCATGGAGGCAATGGCCGAAGTTGTTTTGAGGTAATTGTATTTCTTCACCGTCGATAGTGATTTTGCCTTGGTTGATACGGTTGGCGTAACGTCCGATGGATGCACCGAAATCACTGGGGACATTCTGATAGTCATTGATATTGTCAAAACCAAGTACCACATCCTTCATTTCTCCATTTTTGTCTGGTACCATGATGGATACGATACGACCACCGAAGTTGGTAACGCATACTTCCATGCCAGCGGCATTTTTTAAAGTGTACAACTTGACAGGTTTAACACTGTCTACCAGAGTCTCGAAATTTGCAGGATTCAAACCAGAAAGCGTCAAAGCTTCAGTTGATTGCTGCTTGGGTGCCCCACAACTGCTCAGCAGTGTCATAGCAATACCTGCACCCAAAAGACTTTTTTTGAAGTTTTTCATGTTGACTGATATATACTAATTAGTAATTTTTAAAATTATGGTGTAAAAGTAACACTTATTATAATATGTTGTTACTTTTATTTATATGTTATGCAACATAAGGTGTACGATTTACACCAAATGATCATATGGGCATTTATGAACTGATTGTTTAAAAAGGAACAAAAAGAAGAGTATGACTAAAAAAAATGGGTGCGTATTTCGACACACCCACTTTCTTTTATGAATTTATGTAATTAGCAAAGCTTACGAGAACCGTCGCTAATTACTACATCGTATACCTTCGGGCTACGACCGAATTTTTCTTTAAAGCGTTCTTTAGCAGTAGTAATGAATGTTTCATAGAGTTCATTCTTAACCAGATTGATGGTACAACCTCCGAAACCACCACCCATCACGCGTGAACCAGTTACACCACAATCGAATGCAATATCGTTCAAGAAGTCGAGCTCTTCGCAACTAACTTCATACAATTTGCTCATGCCGTAGTGGGTTTCGTACATTTTTTGACCTACTGTTTCATAATCGCCTTTTTCCAAAGCATCACAAACGTCAAGTACGCGTTGGATTTCTTCAATGACATATTGTGCACGCATGTAATCTTCTTCAGATACTTCTGCCTTCACTGCATCTAACATTTCCATGTTGCAATCGCGCAAGAATTCAACTTCTGGATGATTCTTCTTAATGGCAGCAACTACATTTTCACAACTTTCACGACGTTTGTTGTATGCAGAGGATGCAAGTTCGTGCTTAACTACAGAATCTACTAATACCAAACGATAACCTTCGGGCTTGAATGGGAAATATTGATATTCCAAAGAACGGCAATCCAAACGGATAAGGCTTCCTTCTTTTCCGAATACAGACGCAAACTGGTCCATGATACCACATTTAACACCACAATAGTTGTGTTCTGTAGCTTGGCCTACCTTAGCCAATTCGAACTTGTCAATCTTACCTTCCCCAAAGAGTTCGTTCAATGCATATGCATATGTGCTTTCGAGGGCTGCTGATGAAGACATTCCAGCACCAAGGGGTACATCACCAGCAAATGCTGTATTGAAACCTTTAACTTCTACACCACGCTTAATCATTTCACGACATACACCGAAAATATATCTTGCCCAACTTGCACGTGGAGCATCTTCTTCGTTCAATCCAAATTCAACATAGTCCTTCAAGTCGATTGAATATGCTTTTACGATATCTGTACCATTGGGCTTGATTTCGGCAATCATACCTTTGTCTACTGCACCTGGGAATACGAAACCGCCATTATAGTCGGTGTGTTCGCCAATAAGGTTGATGCGACCTGGAGATGCGTATACTGAACCTGTAGTGCCATCAAAATGTTTGATGAAGCGACTTCTTACAAAATCTATATCCATGATAATTAAGTATTTAAAGTTAATATTTTGATTACATGTATTATTCAACAGAAATATCTTTATTTACATTCTTACAACCAATTTTGCTATAGTAAAGGATGAATGCCAACATGGCGATAACCAACCAATAGCTGGTGATTGCAC
>CAZFDP010000048.1:0-10671 GCA_964518185.1 uncultured Phocaeicola sp.
CCTCATCCGCTTTGAAGACGATGGCAAAGGTGTACGACCGGAGGAATTACCACATCTGTTCGAGCGCTTCTATCGTGTGGACAAGGGACGCTCCCGTCAAAAAGGTGGCACAGGACTTGGGCTTGCCATCGTGAAACATGCCGTCATGTTTCATGGGGGCACTATTACCGTAACAAATCGCCCTAATGGAGGGTTGCAATTTGATTTCTCACTGAAAAAACATCATTCTTAAACGCAACTTGAGCGCTATAAAGGAACCTTTACCTTTTAAAAGGTACGAAGGAATTGATTATTTCTTCATCAAAAGGCTTTCGAAATCTTCGCGCCCCAATAGTTCTACGGCTTTCTTTACACTTTCGTTCACCGCATTAATGGTTTGGTAGTATTCGTTCATATCCCAAAGGTCGCGGGCTATGAGAGCTTTGAGTTGCAATTTCATCAGCGACTCCGATTTACGATATTGCTTTTCGTTGTACTCCACGCCTGCCTTGGTGCCTTCTTCAACCAACAACTTCATCTGCTTGTCCGAAAGCTCGAACTTCTTTTGGAAAGAAGCATAATCTTCGTACTTCTTTTTCCATTCTTCGCGATGGGCGTCTATCAGTTTGTAGTGCGTCTTCAACAAGATACCCTTGTTACTCAACTTGCTATGATAATCGGTAAAGAGGGTGGTATCCACCGGCACGAAATAGTCGGGCATGATACCGCCTCCACCATATACCGTGCGACCAAGTTTCAAAGTTTTTGTTTGCAAGGAATCGGGGAAATGGATACTATCGGCACTCATCATCTCGCCACTATTATAACGCTCGATAAGGTCGGCATTATACTTCTCGATGCTTTCGTATGGTTTCTGAATGCACCGACCAGCCGGTGTGTAATAACGGGCTACGGTGAGACGAATCATGGAGCCATCGGGCAAATCAACAGGACGTTGCACCAATCCTTTACCAAAGGTTCTACGACCTACCACTACCCCACGATCCCAATCTTGTATAGCACCTGATACAATCTCACTGGCCGAAGCCGAAAATTCATCGACCAACACCACTAAACGCCCTTTTCGGAATTCGCCATCACCTTTGGCCACGAACTCACTCCGCGGATTCCGACGGCCTTCGGTATAAACAATCAGTTCTCCCTTTTCAAGGAACTCATTGGCCAAATCGATGGAGATGTTCAGGTAACCACCCCCATTTCCTTGAAGGTCGAGGATCAAGTCTTTCATTCCTTGTTTTTTCAATGCATGGAAAGCTTCCATAAACTCCTTATGAGTAGTAGCTCCAAAACGATTGACTTTGATATAACCTATCTTATCTTCTATCAAATAAGAGGCATCGAGACTGTATACAGGAATTTTATCTCTCACGATGGTAAAAGGTAATTGCTCGTCTACTCCCCGACGAACAACTTTGATGTGCACTTTGGTGCCCTTAGGCCCCCGCAACCGGCGCATAATGTCTTCCTGACTCATCTTTACACCGGCTATGGCGGTATCGTTTACCGCTACAATGCGGTCGCCTGCCAATATACCCACCTTTTCCGAAGGACCTCCCGATACGGGTTGTATAACAAACAAAGTATCTTCTGCCATATTGAACTGTACCCCGATGCCTTCGAAATTTCCTACCAACGGCTCGTTCATCTTCTTCACCTCTTCGGGATTGGAGTAAGTGGAATGCGGGTCGAGTTCCTTCAGCATACTGATAATAGCTTCTTCTACCAGTTTGTTCTCGTCTACTTTATCCACATACAAATTGGCTATGGCAAACTCGGCTATCTGCAATTTACGAGCAGCCGACTTACCATAATTCTTATTGTCTTGTGCCTGCAATAAAGCTATAGAAAAAAAGCAGGCAAGCAAGCCTGCAATCAAATTTATTCTTTTCATATTCAAATCTCCACTCCTTGGGGCAAGAACATGCTTACATTCTTGCCATAATGCAACAATTCCCTGACTACACTCGAACTTACCGAAGAATATTCCGGCTCTGTAAAGAGAAAAACGGTCTCTATACCACTTAATTTCTTATTCACATCGGCAATGCTTTCTTCGTATTCAAAATCCTTTACCGTACGAATACCCCGAACTATGACATTTGCCTGCTGTTCCTTGGCGAAATCAACAGTCAACCCACTATAAGCCATTACCTTAACCCGAGAATCCTCAGCATAGAGTTGTTGTATCATTTCGATACGTTTCTCCATAGGAATCAAACAACGTTTATCTTCATTGATGCCGATAGCTACAATGACTTCGTCCATAAAAGTCAATGCACGCTTTACGATGGAGTAATGCCCCAACGTAAAGGGATCGAATGTACCGGGGAATATTGCTTTCTTCATTCTTTCGTTATATCTTCTTCTACAACCAAGTTGTCGATAATAAAGTTCTGGCGTTCCATGGTATTCTTACCCATGTAGAACTCCAACAATTCTTTCACGGCATCGGTTTTGCGGAGGCGCACTTGTTCCAGGCGCATATCCTTACCAATGAAATTCTTGAACTCGTCGGGCGAAATTTCTCCCAACCCTTTGAATCGGGTAATTTCGGGATTGGGGCTGAGTTTCTCGATGGCTTCCAGACGCTCTTCATCGGTATAGCAATAGATAGTCTCGTATACCCCTTTCTTACGATTACGCACGCGGAAGAGCGGTGTCTGCAAAATGTACACATGCCCCTTCTTTATCAAATCGGGGAAGAACTGGAGGAAGAAAGTAATCATCAGCAAACGAATGTGCATACCGTCCACATCGGCATCGGTCGCTACAATCACCTTATTATAACGAAGGCCTTCCATACCGTCTTCGATGTTCAAAGCTGCCTGAAGCAAGTTGAATTCTTCGTTTTCATACACCACTTTCTTGGTAAGACCGTAAGAGTTGAGAGGTTTACCACGAAGACTGAATACAGCTTGGGTATTCACATCGCGACTCTTGGTGATGGAGCCACTGGCCGAATCACCCTCGGTAATGAAGATGCAGCTTTCTTCCTGCTTGTTACCCTTTACATCATTCAAGTGGAAACGGCAATCGCGGAGCTTGCGGTTATGCAGATTGGCTTTCTTGGCACGTTCACGAGCCAACTTGGTTACCCCTGCAATGGCTTTGCGTTCCTTTTCCGATTCCTGAATCTTTTGCAACATCACTTCGGCTACATCGGGATGCTTATGCATGTAATTGTCGACTTCGGTCTTGATAAAGTCGCCAACAAACTTATTGATGCTGGGGCCTGCCGGTTTGTTTTCTTGCGGAATGGCCGGCCACATATTGTTCGATCCTAATTTGGTTTTGGTCTGACTTTCGAACATCGGTTCTTCCACATCGAGGGCAATAGCAGCTACAATACCATTACGGATATCGGCAAACTCCTGATTCTTGTTATAGAATTCCTTGATGGTACGGGCTATGTGTTCCTTCAATGCACTTTGGTGTGTACCTCCCTGAGTGGTATGCTGACCGTTTACGAAGGAATAATATTCTTCACCATACTGGTTGGTATGAGTAAAAGCTATCTCGATGTCCTCTCCTTTCAGATGCACAATGTCGTAAAGACCATCGGAAGTCATGTTGTCTTTCAGCAAATCTTCCAAGCCATGGCGGGAAAGAATCTTCTGTCCGTTGTAAAGGAAAGTCAGCCCCGTATTCAAATAAGTATAATTGCGGAGAAGCGTTTCTACAAACTGACTTTGGAACTTATAGTTCAAGAAAAGTGTATCATCGGGTTCGAAAAAGATGTATGTACCTGTTTCTTCTACACTATCTTCGGTAATGTCGCTAATAAGTTGTCCTTTCTCGAAGGTGGCTCTTCGCACCTTTCCTTCGCGATAGCTGGCTACCTCGAAACGGCTACTCAGTGCATTTACCGCCTTGATACCTACCCCATTCAGCCCCACACTTTTCTTGAACGCCTTGGAATCGTACTTACCGCCTGTATTCAACTTGCTAACCGCTTCAATGAGTTTGCCTTGCGGAATGCCACGACCATAATCGCGCACACTTACCCGAAGATTGTCTTCGATGTTTACTTCAATCTTCTTGCCGGCTCCCATTTTGAATTCGTCGATACTGTTGTCCATCACTTCTTTCAGAAGCACATAGATACCGTCATCGTTCTGCTGTCCGTCTCCCAACCGGCCGATGTACATACCCGAACGTACACGGATATGTTCCATATCGTCCAGATGGCGTATGTTGTCTTCGTTATATTCTACAGGGTTGACCGCCTCATCCAAAGGCAATTCCAAGTTGCTGTTTTCTTCCATGGGTATTGATTTGCTATCTGCCTAAATAAAGGCACTTTGGGCAAAATTAAGCAGAATTTGGGAAGTAGACAAAAAAAGAGATAGAAAAATGACACATACTTTTTCTTTTTATATACTCTTCTTAAAGCAACGACGACGCTTATGGTGTTCGGTCTTGAAGTACTCCCATTGGGCCTGCACCTTATCGTTCAATTCCAATTCGGGATTACTTTCGGCATATTCAAAGCCTATCTGCTGATAAACCGGAATCAAATCGTAGAATAGCAATGCATTTACTCCCTTGTTTTGATATTCGGGTTTTACGGCCACCAACAAGAGGTCGAGCACCTTGGGATATTTCTTCAGGAAGATAATCTTCAACAAATGATACCAGCCGAAGGGAAGCAGACGACCTTTAGCCTTCTGAAGTGCTTCGCTAAGCGATGGCATGGAAATGCCCGCTGCAATCACCTGGTCTTCCGAATCGACAACCAATGTTACCATACGGAGGTCGAGTATGGGCAGGAACATCTTGATGTATTGCTTAATCTGACGGGGCGACAAGGCCGAATAGCCATACAGCTGGCTATAGGCTTCGTTCATCAAATCGAAAATAGCTTGGCCATACTTATTGATGTCTTTGGTCGAAGTGCACTTCACAATCTTCAAGCCATACTTGCGCATGATGATTTCGGAGATTCGCTTGTGCTTGTCGGGAATGGCATCGGGAATGTAAATCTTGAATTCCACCCAATCGGCATCCTTTTCGTATCCATGCTTTTCCATGTGTTCGGGATAGTAAGGATAGTTGTAGATGGTAGACATGGTGCTGAGTTGGTCAAATCCTTCCACCAGCATCCCTTCGGCATCGAAATCGGTAAAGCCAAGCGGCCCCACTATTTCGGTGGCTTCTCTTTCCTTACCCCAAGCCTCTACGGTTTTCAACAAAGCATCCGATACTTCCAAATCGTCAATGAAGTCAATCCATCCGAAGCGCACTTCCTTCTTGTTCCAGGTTTCGTTGGCGCGGTTATTCATAATAGCAGCCACACGGCCCACCAGCTTACCGTCCTTATAAGCCAGGAAATAATCGGCTTCGCAGAAATCGAAGGCAGCATTCTTATCACGGCTGAAGGTATTCAGCATATCGTCGTACAGATCGGGAACTGAATAAGGGTTTCCCTTGTACATCTCATAGTTAAAACGAATAAAGGTTTTCAGTTCCTTCGAGGTAGTAACTTTCTTGATGGTTATAGCCATAATATCTTGATTTTATTGTTGCGAAATAAGGAAAGCCGTATAGGCAATGTAACCAATCACCAACAGAGCCCCTTCCATGCGAGTAATGGTACGTTTCTTGAAGAACCAGCCCACCAACCAGAAGAGAATGGCCGAACCGATAAGTACCAGTATATCCACATTGTTGATACCTCCCATCGGAAGCGGAGAGATGGTGGCACTGCATCCCAATACAAAAAATACATTGAACAGGTTGCTGCCAATCACATTACCGATGGCAATACCCGGGTTCTTCTTCAAGGCTGCCGTTACCGAAGTGGCCAGTTCGGGGAGCGAAGTACCTCCCGCCACAATGGTCAAGCCAATGATGGATTCACTTACACCGAGGGCCGATGCAATGCCGCTGGCACCATCCACAAACAGTTGGCCGCCATAAATCAATCCAGCCAAACCGCCGGCTATAAAGAGTGCCGATTTCCAGATAGGCATTTCTTTGATCTTCTCTCCTTCACCTTCATCGCCTCCGTTATGGGCAATGGCAAATGTATATCGGAGAAAAATCAGGAAGAAGCCCAACAAAACCAATCCGTCTATCCGGCTGATAATGTTGCTTGCACCACCATCGAACAATATGTCATTGGCCATAGCGGCAATCACCAACGAGCAAAGTATCATCAACGGAATTTCCTTGCTCATGGTACCTTGTCCCACCTTGATGGGCATCACCAGGGCCGTCACCCCAATAATCATCAGCACATTGAAGATGTTGCTACCCACCACATTACCAATAGCCATTTCGGCACTGCCTCCCATAGCCGACATGACACTGATTACCAATTCGGGAGCCGATGTACCAAAGGCTACAATGGTCAAACCAATCACCAAGTCGGAAATATGGAATTTCTTGGCCACGGCTGCCGCTCCGTCGGTCAGCGCATTGGCACCTACTAAAATCAAGGCAAGACCACCTATTAAAAGAAGTATATTCAACATAATATGTACATTTACAATTTACTATCCGCAAAAGTAATACTTTTTATTTAATTATTCGTATTTTTGCCATTCAAACCAATCAAACAAGCAATTATGGTACTCAATTATATTTGGATTACATTCTTTCTGATAGCCTTCGTCATCGCAACCTTTCGACTGGTATTCCTGGGCGATACGGCCGTATTTCCCGAAATCATCAACTCCACCTTCAGCAGTTCGAAGACCGCTTTCGAAATTTCGTTGGGGCTGACGGGGGTACTCTCCCTTTGGTTGGGCATCATGAAGATTGGCGAAAAGGGAGGAGTCATTTCGCTCTTCTCGCGCATATTGAGCCCCATATTCTGCAAACTCTTTCCCGATATTCCCAAGGGACACCCCGTAACCGGCAGCATCTTCATGAACTTGGCCGCCAATATGTTAGGCCTCGACAATGCCGCCACCCCCCTTGGGCTAAAAGCCATGAAAGGACTTCAGGAACTGAACCCCAAGAAAGATACGGCCAGCAACCCGATGATTATGTTCCTGGTACTGAACACTTCGGGGCTGACGCTTATACCCATCAGCATCATGGTATACCGCGCCCAAATGGGAGCTGCCCAGCCCACCGATGTCTTTGTGCCCATCTTGCTTGCCACGTTTTTCTCCACTTTGGCGGGACTTGTTGCCGTAGCCATCTATCAACGCATCAACTTGTTCAACCGCACCCTTATCCTGTTCCTCGGAGGCATGAGTTTGACAGTAGCGGGCATCATCTGGTTCTTCACTTCCCTGAGCCGCACACAAATCGACATTTACTCCACCACCAGTGCCAATGTATTCCTGTTCCTTATCATCATCGGCTTCATCCTTGCCGGCATCCGTAAGAAGGTGAATGTATACGATGCCTTTGTCGAAGGCGCCAAAGAAGGCTTCTCTACGGCCGTACGCATCATTCCCTATTTAGTGGCCATTCTGGTGGCTATCGGTGTTTTCCGTGCTTCGGGAGCCATGGATTACCTGATAAGCGGCATCGAGAAAGGCGTAGAGCTTTGCGGAATCAACAGCGATTTTGTGGGCGGACTCCCTACCGCCATCATGAAACCGCTGAGCGGAAGCGGTGCCCGCGGCCTGATGGTAGATGCCATGACCACCTACGGCCCCGATTCCTTTGTAGGCCGGTTGGCATGTATTTTCCAAGGCTCTACAGACACCACTTTCTACATCCTGGCGGTATACTTTGGTAGTGTAGGCATCGCCCGCACCCGCCATGCCGTTCCTTGCGGACTGATAGCCGATGCGGCAGGCATCCTCTCGGCCATCTTTATCTGCTATTTGTTCTTCGGATAAGCCAATCAATCAATCAGTCAATCAGTTGTTTTCGGATAGGGGTATATACTAAAAGTAAAACTTACTATATATATAATATATTATATATATAGTAAAATTCTCTATAGAATTATGGCGGCAGAAAAAGTATACTGCAAAATTACTGACTGATTGATTGACTGATTGGCCTCGGTTGAATCTTTTCCTAAGAAAGTTGGCTTTACACGATTGTTTTCGGAAAATCTCCTCCCGCGCTTGACAATCGGTATAGCAGGGTAGTATCTTTGCACTACAAGGTTTAAGAAAACGATGTTTTATCGGCCGGAAAACGACGTTTTCTTCCTTGCAAAACGATGTTTTACTCACCACAGATTACACAGATTATCACAGATTAATCTTTTGCCCTGCGGATGGAATAAAGGAAGCACTCCCGTCATGTCATGCAGAGGAACGGAGTGACGAAGCATCTCGGGAACACAATCATGGATGCATACGTGGATGTACTCGAGATTATTCAGGCAAAGCCCTCATCAACACGTCATCGCTAACGCTCAGGATGACAAAAAGAAAAAACATCCACTAACTATCATTTATCAACTAAAAAAATTATGGAAAACAACAACAAAAGCATCTGGGGAAAGATTCTCCAAGTAGTAATCACCATTTTGACAGCTATAGCCACCACCTTCGGTGTAACCAGCTGCATGGAACTTTAATTACCTGTTACGCTTCCGAAGCTTGCTCACCGCCGACTCCAACGACTCTGTAGGCTCTATGATGTTATAGTCCTTCCAATAATCGGCATCCCAATATTCGTCTACCACATCGTAGAACACTTCGCGGTATTTAAACGAATTGCGGGCCTTGATGGGGTCGAGAATATTTTCTTCTCTGTCTACCATCACCATTTCCGACGAGGTGGTGTAGGTGGACGAGAACAGACGCTTCTTCCAGTCGCACTTAAAACGCACATCGTTGCGGATGTAGTTCAGGTAGGTGCGGTCGCCCTGCTGACGGTAAGATACCAGATAAGTCACTCCCAACGGACGGAAACGAAGTCCCAGCGGTTTCTTCTGAAGGATGGTACGGACGGCCTTGGCCTTATCGGTAAGGTCCATCTCGAATTCGGCACGTGTAAACGAAAGGGTTTCCTGGTCGATATACAGCTTGCCGGTATAAAGGGCATATTCCAAATTTACACGGGGAAAGAAGGCCACCACATACTGCATGCGGTTATCGAGGAGCACGGGCTTGTCCATGATGAACTGGTAGTGATGCAAGGTGGTGACATCGAGCAAATCCTGACCGTTCTTTACAATGTCCAAATAGACGGGAATCAGCGGACCACCGGCCACTTTTACCGACAAGGTATCTTTGGCACGCTGACTCACCAAGCGTCGACCTCTGACGAGCTTGGAGCGGTCGCGATAGGTCCTACGGTCCTTATAATCGGTTTTATAGACGTCCATCACCGCCTCGGCCACTCCGATGTATCGCCGCCCTTTCTGTACGGTTTCTCTGTAAAAGGCAGAATACAGGTTCTCCTTATCGGGATAGTTGTAACCTATTTTCGCTATGGCTTTTTCTACCAAATCGCGAGGGTCTCCGCCAAACACGTTCACCTCCTGTAACCATTCGGTGGATGGGCGCATCCAAATGGTGAGCTGATGGTTGGGGTTGCCTGTAATTTCGTCGGCCGACACTCTGGCATTCAGATAGCCGATACTGGACAGCAATAGCCCTTGTTTGATTTCGGTTGGCGAAACCTTTAAGGTAAAGACTCCATCGGCATTGGTCACCGTACCCACATTGCTTCCTACTACGGCTATATTTACGTTGACAAGCTCCTTCCGGCTCTCCTTGTCCTTTACCACACCGCTGATTATCAAGTTCCCGGCATTTTGCGCCTTTACGGGAAGCATCAAGCAGAAAAGCATACTTACCACCAACAAAACTATCGTTCTTTTCATAGGCATAGAATTAAAATAGTTTTCACTGAATCAGAACGTTACAAATATAGAATATTTTCAAAAAATATACAATAGATTCGATTAAAATTTCACTTGTACACCCGCCATGAAAGTGGCCTTCGGCATGGGGTATCCGCTCATCATTTCGTACTTTTGCGCCAACAGATTCTCGCTACGCACCCAAAGGTTGCAATGCCTGTTCATAGTATACGAAGCCTTGGCATTCCACAATACATAGTTTTCTTTTTCCTCGGGCGATACCGATTTATACAACCCACCCACATATAGGATGCCCGTAGAGAGGTGCCAAGGCCCCCGGGCCATAGACACTCCACCGTAAAGTTTATGTTCGGGGGAAGCAACGACGGGATTCTTCATGTGCAAATAGCTGTAGTTGGCATCGAGGGTGAAATGGGAAGAGAGTTGGTAAGCTGCCTGCAATTCCACTCCATAGTTCTCTATTTCGCCTGTATTTACATTCATCATCCGACCATCGACCGATGCAACGGTTATCATATTATCGCCTTTCAGATAGAACAGGTTTATGCCGTATTGCATGCGGTTATTGAATAACCATTGCGAATAGCTTGCTTCGTAATTCCAGATGCTTTCGGCTTTCAAATCGGGATTGGCCACTCCCCACATGAACATTTAACGAAGTGTTATTTTATAAAAGACTAAACTAAAGAAAGAAGGTTTAATATGCAAATTCAATTTGAGTTTTCGACAAAAAGCACTAAGTTTGCAGGAAAAATAAAGGATTATCGTTATGATTACTTATCAGACAGAGGACATTAAAATGCCCGACATCAAGAAAAGAGAAACCACAGAGTGGATAAAGAAAGTGGCCGCTACGTATGGAAAAAAGGTGGGCGATGTGGCCTACATTTTCTGTTCGGACGAAAAGATATTGGAGGTGA
>CAZFDP010000049.1:0-10359 GCA_964518185.1 uncultured Phocaeicola sp.
CTACACTTTCTACCACCAACTTCCATAAACAAAGGTTAAACTTTCTTCTTCCTTTTACGGGGGATGAACTTTTCCCTTACCCTCTTGTTTTTCTTCTACAAAACCGAGAGTGACAACGGACTTAATTAATAACCTAAAACTTTGTAGAAGTATGAAAAAAACATTTCCTATTCTATTGATGACGGCCGCCATTTTCGCCAGTTGCGAAAAAGAAGCCGACTCCGACAAGTTGGACAACAAGTTCGTAGTATATACCAACTACGACAAGAGCGCAAACTTCGGAACATTCGACACGTATTACCTGCCCGACAGCATCCTGATTATCGGCGACAAACAAGAAGCGGAATACTGGCAGGACGAAAACGCACAGAAAATCATCGCCACGTATGCTGCCAATATGGAAAGCCGAGGCTATGTGCGCACCTACGACAAAGAGGAAGCCGACTTAGGGTTACAGGTAAGCTACGTAAAGAGTACGTATTATGTAACCAACTACGGACAACCCAACTGGTGGTGGGGATACCCGGGATACTGGGGCGCACCTTATTGGGGCAACTGGGGTGACTGGTATTACCCGTATGTAGTGACCTACTCGTACAGCACCGGCTCCTTCCTGACAGAGTTGGTAAACTTAGAGGCTCCACAGGGGCAGAATGAAAAGTTGCCTATACTCTGGACAGCCTATATGAGCGGATTGCTGAGCGGTTCTACATCGGTAAATGTGAACTTAGCCATGCAGGCAGTAAACCAAGCCTTTGCACAATCCACCTATTTAACCCATAGCAATTACTAAAAACAAGACTTATGAAAACAAGTAAATATTCCTTCTACAGAGTGATGGCCGTAGCGGCTCTCGCCCTTGCCTTCGCCCTCCCCGGAAAGGCACAGATGAGTGAAAACTATTATGCCAACATAGACTGGCAGTACAACTTCCCCTTGGGCATTGACTTTGCCGACAAGAGCAGCGGATGGGGAATGAACTTTGAAGGCGGATACTTCGTTACCGAAAACTTTGCGGTAGGTGCCTTCCTGGCTTATCACAGCAACCACAAGTACATCCCCCGCCAAAACATCATATTGAACGAGGGTTCTACCATCAACACCGACCAACAGCATACCCTGTTCCAACTGCCGTTCGGTGCCGCCGGACGCTACACCTTTAACCGGGGTGAGGTCTTCCAACCGTATGTAGCGGCAAAGATTGGGGTGCAATACGCCAAATTGTCTTCGGAATTCAATGTATTCGAAAACCGTGACAATACCTGGGGATTCTACATCTCGCCCGAAGTGGGTGTAAACATCTACCCATGGTTCTACAAACCGGGATTTCACATTGCCGCCTATTACGGTTATGCCACCAACAGCGGTAATCTGATGACGTATAGTGTGAACGGCATGAGCAACTTCGGATTGCGGGCGGGTATCGCCTTTTAAACAAAAAGACCCTTGGGCATGCCCAAGGGTCTTTTTGTTTTAGTTTGCCATTTCGGAAATGAACTTGATGCGCACCAAACGGATTTCGTCTTCCGTATAATCGCCTCCAAGTTCCTCCATGGCATCGTCTATCTTATCGGTTTCGGATTCCTTGAAGTAATCGTAGATATCGAGCAAATGGTCTTCGTCCATGATTTCGTCCAAGAAATAGTCTATATTCAGACGAGTACCTGAATAAACGATAGCTTCCACCTCGTCGAGCAGTTCAGCAAATTCCAGCCCTTTGGAAAGAGCAATATCATCGAGTGCCACCTTACGGTCGATAGCCTGGATGATAGACACCTTTATCTTGGACTTGTTGGCTACGGTACGGACACGCAAATCTTCAGGCCGTTCTATCTCGTTTTCGTCACAATGGCGCTTAATCAGTTCACAGAACTCCTTACCATAACGCTTGGCCTTACCGGCACCCACCCCGGGAATATTCTGCAATTCTTCGAGCGTAACCGGATAAGTAGTTGCCATGGCTTCCAAAGACGGATCCTGGAAAATTACGTATGGAGGGACATCGAGCTTCTTCGACATTTTCTTACGCAAATCCTTCAACATGGAGTAAAGTGCAGGGTCTACCGCACAACTGCCTCCACTGCGTACAGGTGCTTCGTCTTCTTCGTTTTCGTCAAAATCGGTATCTTCCACAATCTTGAACGAAACAGGTTTCTTCAAGAACTTATGTCCCGCAGGAGTAACCTTTAACAGGCCATAGTTTTCTACATCCTTACTTAAATAGCCTGCTATCAGTGCCTGACGGATAACAGCATTCCACATCTTATCATCTTCGCCTTCACCTGAGCCGAAGACTTCCAATTCCTCGTGCCGATGTGCCAGAATTTCTGACGTTTCCTTACCCATCAGCAATTGGATAATATAATCTGATTTAAAATTTTCTTTAACAGCTATGATTGCTTCAATCACAGCACACAATGAATCTTGTGCTTCCACTTGTTTTTTAGGATTTAAACAGTTATCACAATTTCCACAACTCTCTTCTTTATAAGTCTCGCCGAAATAGTGCAACAACGATTTGCGACGACATACCGACGATTCGGCATATGCTTCGGTTTCGCGGAGCAACTCATCATTCACATCCTTTTCGGATACCGGTTTCCCTTGCATAAACTTGCGAAGTTTCTGCATATCCTTGTTGGAATAAAAAGCAATACACTGCCCTTCGCCTCCATCACGACCGGCACGACCGGTTTCCTGATAATATCCTTCCAGACTCTTGGGCATGTCGTAATGAATAACAAAGCGCACATCCGGTTTATCAATACCCATACCAAAGGCAATGGTAGCACAGATGACATCGATGTTTTCCTTTATGAAATCGTCTTGCACCGACGAACGGACAGCTGAATCCATACCGGCATGATAAGCGCTGGCATTGATGCCATTGGCGCGTAGGATTTCGGCCAACTCTTCTACTTTCTTCCGACTGAGACAATAAATAATACCCGATTTGCCGCTATTGGCTTTAATGAACTTGATGATATCCTTATCCACATCGTTTCCCTTACGGCGTACTTCGTAATAAAGATTAGGACGATTGAACGACGACTTAAATTCTTGTGCATCGGGCATACCCAATATCTTCTTGATATCCTCGCGTACCTTCTGGGTAGCAGTAGCGGTAAGCGCTATGATGGGAGCACGACCTATCATATTCACAATAGGGCGAATACGACGATACTCCGGACGGAAATCGTGTCCCCACTCGGATATACAATGGGCTTCGTCAATGGCATAGAAAGAAATCTTCACGTTTTTCAGAAACGCTACATTCTCATCCTTAGTCAGTGATTCAGGAGCTACATAGAGCAACTTGGTCTTTCCGTTAAGAATATCGGCCTTTACTTGTTCTATAGCCGATTTATTCAGCGAAGAGTTCAGGAAATGAGCTACTCCATCTTCTTCACTATAATGGCGCATGGCATCGACCTGATTCTTCATCAGGGCAATCAAAGGAGAAATGACTACTGCCGTTCCTTCCATCAGGAGGGAAGGCAACTGGTAGCACAACGACTTTCCACCTCCGGTGGGCATGAGCACAAATGTATCATTCCCTGCCAAGAGATTTTCTATAATCGCCTCCTGGTGACCCTTAAATGTGTCAAAGCCGAAATACTTCTTCAGCGTTTCCGTTAAGTTCAATTTCTCCGCCATAATCAATCGTTTTCAGGTTATCAGTTGTTCTAATCTTTTTTGTTTCTAACAAAGTTATAAACAAGTTCTGAAATTACACGAATTTTTGGGGCATTATTTTACAGAAGAATTGCATTTTTCTTATTCTCGATGGTATAAAGAGAGAAAATTACGCATTTTGCAAACGGGAAAGGTTTGTTTTTTCCATCTGCAACTTAGCGAAATCTAATGTCACTTCATACTTTTTCACTTTCTGTGAAGGAAGATCGAACATCACATCCATCATTATGGTTTCTACAATGGAGCGCAATCCACGGGCACCCAACTTATACTCCATGGCCTTATCGACAATAAATTCATAAACCTCGGGAGCGAAAGTAAGTTTCACTCCGTCCATCTCGAACAATTTGACGTATTGCTTGATAATGGAGTTCTTCGGTTCGGTAAGAATATTTCGCAACGCATCTCTATCCAACGGGTTCAGATAGGTAAGGATAGGCAGACGACCAATAATTTCGGGTATCAACCCGAAAGACTTCAAGTCTTGCGGAGCGATGTATTGCATCATATTCTTACGATCTATCTTCACCGTTTCCTTCTGTGCTCCATAACCTACCACATGAGTATTGAGCCGCTGTGCAATCTTTCGTTCTATACCATCGAAAGCACCTCCGCAAATAAAGAGGATATTTTTGGTATTTACCGCAATCATCTTTTGATCGGGATGCTTACGACCACCTTGTGGGGGGACATTCACCACTGAACCTTCCAACAATTTCAGCAAACCTTGCTGAACTCCCTCACCGCTTACATCGCGGGTAATGGAAGGGTTGTCTCCCTTACGGGCAATCTTATCTATTTCGTCAATGAAAACAATACCTCTTTCGGCTTCGGCTACATTGTAATCGGCTACCTGAAGTAAACGAGTAAGCAGGCTTTCGATATCTTCGCCCACATAACCTGCTTCGGTAAGTACAGTAGCATCGACAATAGTAAAGGGAACCTTCAACAATTTGGCTATGGAACGTGCCAATAAAGTCTTTCCTGTACCAGTGCTTCCTACCATGATGATATTGGACTTTTCAATTTCCACATCATCTTTCCCTGGTTTTTGCAACAAACGCTTGTAGTGATTATATACAGCTACTGACAAATAGCGTTTGGCATCGTCTTGCCCAATGACATATTGATCCAGAAACGCCTTGATATCCTTCGGTTTGGGAAGTTCTTCCAAATTCAGGTTATCGGCTCCTGCTTTTCGGATTTTCAGAGCCTCTTGTACGATTTCGTATGCCTGTTGCGAACAACTGTCGCAAATGTATCCGCTCATGCCTGTAATAAGGAAGCCCACTTCGGTTTCAGGACGTCCACAGAAGCTACATTTTCTTTTGGTTTTCGATGTTTTATAATCTTCCAACTTATTTCCTTTTTAATGTATATACCTTATTATATTATAAAGACGGTTTACGAGAAAGGACTTCGTCTATCATACCATATTCCTTGGCCTCTTGGGCAGTCATCCAATAGTCACGATCGGAATCGGCCCACACCTTATCAAATTCGGTGTGCGAGTGTTCGGCAATGATGTTGTAGAGTTCCTTCTTCAACTTGGCTATCTCGCGAGCAGTAATTTCGATATCCGAAGCCTGTCCTTGTGCACCTCCCATAGGTTGGTGAATCATAACACGGGAATGAGTAAGCGCCGAGCGCTTGCCTTCCTGACCGGCTACCAATAATACAGCAGCCATAGAAGCAGCCATACCTGTACAGATTGTGGCCACATCACTATTGATAAACTGCATAGTATCATAAATACCCAAACCGGCATATACTGAACCGCCCGGTGAGTTGATATAGATAGAAATATCTTTTGTATTGTCTACAGAGTCCAAATACAACAACTGAGCCTGTAAAGTATTGGCGGTATAATCATTGATTTCTGTACCTAAAAAAATGATGCGGTCCATCATCAAACGTGAAAACACATCCAACTGAGTAACATTCAGTTGACGTTCTTCCAGAATATAGGGATTAAGATAGCCGGTCTGTGACTTGATTACATCGTCGAGCACCAGGCTGTTCATACCTAAATGTTTGGTTGCGTACTTCTTAAAATCGTTCATATTCATCTAATTTATTGTTTGTACAGAAAAGAGGCTTTCCACCTTCCTTTCCGTCGACAAAAGTACAAAATTCAATATATGTACCAAACTTTTTGTCTACGAAATATGAGGGTAAAAAGCCTCTTTTTTCAATAAGATTGTTATCTTATCCTAATTACTTAAGCAAGTTGTTGAATTCTTCTACCGAAACTTCTTTGTTGTTCAAAGCAGCCTTAGCTTTCAACGCAGCAGCCAATTTCACTTCAACAGCACGGTTTACTAAACCTTCTACGTTTTCCTTCTTCTTCAACTGTTCCTTAGCGTAGTTTTCAATCATATCTTCGGGCAGGTTCATCATGCCGTATTGAGCAAACTGCATACGAGTATTTTCCTTGGCCATGTTCAAGACATCTTCTTGTTCAACCTTAATGCCATTGGCTGCTACCAATTGTTCCTTAATAAGGTGCCAAGTAAGCTCTTCGATGCTCTTTTCGTAGTTTTCTTCTACAAACGATTCACCCTTTTCCTGATTGTTGAGTAACATAATCTTCTTGAGCAATGCATCCGGGTATTCAAGTTTACCTACCTTATTCATCAAATAAGTACGGACATCGAGCAAGAATTTGTAGTCACTATCGGCTGCAAACTGTGCAGCGATACCTCCCTTAATCTTACCACGGAATTCTTCTTCGCTCTTTACAGCACCTTCGCCAAATATTTGGTCGAACAATTCCTGATTCAATTCAGCAGGGATAGCACGAGTAATTTCTTCAATCTGGAAGCTGAAGTTTGATTTCATTTCGGCTACTTCTTCTTTCTTAATCTTCAAGAGTGAAGAAAGTTCTGCTTCATTGCCATCGAAAGCAGTGTTCGGGTTGAATACCAACACATCGTTTACCTTGGCTCCGTTGAAGATAGCCTTCTGCTCGTCGTTCTTCATATACGAAGGCATCATTACGGCATCTTCTACCTGAATACCACCTTCGAGTGTATTACCTGCTTCGTCGAGCTGTGCAAGCAAGCCTTTCACCATATCACGGTCTTGGTATTCGTTCACCTTATCATACTTGGCTGCACGTTGTGCGTACATATCCACTTGCGATTGTACCATTTCGTCTGTAACGGTGATGGTATAATAATCGAGTGTATCTTGTTCAGTAATTTCAGCATTGAATTCAGGAGCCAAAGCGATATCGAATACAAATTCAAAATTTTCTTGAGTATCGAAGTCGATAACTTGCATTTTTTCTTCGTTAGGCAACGGCATTCCGAGCATATTTACCTTGTTTTCACGAATATATTCGTTCACCTTTTCCTGCATCAAGCGGTCTACTTCTTCAGCAGTCACTGACTTTCCGAACTGCTTCTTGATGAGGCTCATAGGAACCATACCCTTACGGAAGCCCGGGATGTTGGCCTTCTGACGGTATGTTTTCAACACTTTTTCTACTTTTTCCTGATAATCAGCTTTTTCAATATTAACGGTAAGCAATGCGCTCACCTTGTCAACGTTTTGCAATGAAATATTCATTTCCTTCTATCTATTATTTAATTATTACTTTCTGAATTCACTTTTTGCGAGTTAACACAAAGAGTTTGCAAAATTAGTGTTTTATCTTTCAATCACCAAACCAACAAGGCAAAACTTTCTAAACGAATTGATTTTACTCCCCATTTTGAGCAACAAAAGTCTCTAAGTTTGTGTTTATTGCTCGATTACCTTCCCGCTAAAAAGGAAGAAGGTATGCAATTTTATCAATTTTACATTTATAAGTATGAGTATGTACATCGGGAACCTTAACTATAGGGTAAGGGAAGGAGATTTGGAAGAAGTGTTTGCGAACTATGGAAATGTGGCTTCCATAAAAATTGTAAAAGACCATGATACGGGCAAATCAAAAGGCTTCGGCTTTGTAGAAATGGAAAATCCAATGAGTGAATATAGAGTTATCCATGCACTGAATGGAGCTGAGCTGATGGGCAGGCAAATGATTGTTCGCGAAGCAAGGATGAGGTAGATTACTTGCTTCCGCCACTCTAAAAAAGGTCAAGTGGGTGTATCGAAACATGCACCCACTTGCTGCTATAATAACACGACGGTTTTCAACTCGTAAAACGACGGTTTCTTTACCGTAAAACGACGTTTTCCTAAAAAGAATTATTGGACCGCCCGTTTGTTGCGAAGCTCTTCTTCCAACTGGAAGTCCTTGCGACGAAGTACAAAGTTGGTACCGAGGTACTTTTCGCGTACGACAGGATTTTCGGCCAATTCTTCAGGAGTTCCTTGAAAAAGAATCTTTCCTTCGAAAAGCAAATAGGCACGATCGGTCAGTCGAAGGGTTTCAAGTGCATTATGGTCGGTTATAAGAATACCGATATTCTTGTCCTTCAGTTTCCAAACGATATGCTGAATATCTTCTACGGCAATAGGGTCCACTCCGGCAAAAGGTTCATCGAGCATGATGAATTTGGGGTCGATAGCCAAACATCGGGCTATTTCCGTGCGCCGGCGTTCACCTCCTGAGAGTTGGTCGCCCAAATTCTTACGCACTTTCTGTAAGCGGAATTCGGCAATCAAGCTTTCGAGCTTTTCCTTTTGGTATTCTATCGGCTTATCAGTCAGTTCAAGCACCGAAGCGATATTGTCTTCCACACTCATTTTTCGGAACACCGAAGCCTCTTGTGCCAAATAACCGATACCGGCCTTTGCATGCTTATACACAGGAAAATCGGTTATCTCCAAATCATCCAGATAAACATGTCCCCCATTGGGTACCACAAGACCTGTAGTCATATAGAAAGAGGTGGTCTTTCCAGCACCGTTAGGTCCTAATAATCCCACAATCTCGCCTTGCTTCACTTCGAAATTCACCCCGTTCACTACGGTACGTTTGCCATATTTTTTCACCAGCCCCTCGGCCCGAAGCACCATTTTCTTATCTTGAGGCACCTCCATAGACTGATTATTCATTTCTTGCTCTGCCATAGAAATCTAATTTTCGACAAAAGTACTAAAAAAGTTTAGTATACGGACAACAGAACACAAAATCAGACATACTTTTGCATTTTTATAGATAAAAAGAAGTAATTTTGTACCCAATATGAAGACAATGATTCTAAAACCCATAGAAACCTTAGGCAAATACTTGATGCTCATGGGACGAACTTTTGCCCGCCCCGAACGCATGCGAATGTTCTTCAAGCAATATGTAAACGAAATGGTGCAATTGGGAGTAAACTCCATTGGCATTGTGCTCCTTATCTCTTTCTTTATCGGAGCCGTCATTACCATCCAAATAAAGCTGAACATTGAAAGTCCTTGGATGCCCCGCTTTGTAGTGGGATACACTACCCGTGAAATTATGTTACTGGAATTTTCCTCTTCCATCATGTGCTTGATATTAGCAGGTAAAGTAGGCTCTAACATTGCATCTGAACTTGGCACCATGCGAGTAACGCAACAGATTGACGCACTCGAGATTATGGGTGTAAATTCGGCTGGATACTTGATACTTCCCAAAATAGCTGCACTGATGACCATGATACCTTTCCTTATTATATTCAGTATAGTGGCAGGTATCATTGGTGCCTTTTGCACCTGTTGGTTTGGCGGGGTACTCAATGCTGAAGATTTAGAATACGGTTTACAATATTGTTTTCAGGAATGGTTCATTTGGTGTAGTTTCATCAAAGGATTGGTATTTGCTTTCATCATAGCAAGCGTTTCGGCCTTCTTTGGCTATACCGTCGAGGGAGGTTCTATTTCTGTAGGTAAGGCCAGTACAGATTCTGTAGTGATGAGCAGTGTATTGATTCTGTTTTCTGACCTTATATTAACCCGACTTTTAGCTTAACATCTTTATGATAGAACTGGAATCTTTATATAAATCATTCGAAGACAAAGATGTATTGATTGACATCAATGCAAGATTCGAAAATGGGAAGACCAATTTGATTATCGGTCAGAGTGGCTCGGGAAAAACAGTATTGATGAAAAGTATTGTAGGGTTACTTACCCCCGAAAGAGGAGAAATTCTATATGATGGAAGAAATTTCTTGAATATGAAAAAGAATGAGAAAAAGGCACTCCGCCGTGAAATGGGAATGATTTTCCAGAGCGCAGCCCTTTTCGATTCACTGTCAGTACTTGAGAATGTAATGTTTCCGCTTGACATGTTCAGCAACGACACTTATCGTGACCGCGTGCGCCGAGCACAATTCTGCTTGGATCGTGTAAACCTGATAGATGCCCAGGACAAATATCCCGGTGAAATTTCAGGTGGTATGCAAAAACGTGTAGCTATCGCCAGAGCCATTGCCTTGAATCCGCAATACTTGTTCTGTGACGAACCAAACTCCGGACTTGACCCCAAGACATCGCTTGTCATTGACGCCCTCATCCACGACATTACCACCGAATATAATATGACAACCATCATCAACACCCATGACATGAACTCGGTAATGGGAATAGGTGACAGCATTATTTTCATTTACCAAGGACACAAAGAATGGGAAGGCGACAAAACGCAAGTGTTCACAGCAACCAACCAACGCTTCAACGACTTTATTTTTGCTTCAGATTTACTGAAAAAAGTGAAAGAAGAAGAAACACATAAAT
>CAZFDP010000050.1:0-10133 GCA_964518185.1 uncultured Phocaeicola sp.
CGGTGAACCTGAATCTGTTGGGAATACCCGTACAACCCAGTGAAATCATCAAGTTTATGTTCGTGGTATTCATTTCTGCCTTTTTCTTTGAAAAGGGGGACAGTATCGTGGCTTATTCGGACCCACAGCTATATGGGGTCGGAGGGAATCCGTTGGATGCGTTCAGACGGAAATTGAAGACTATGGGTACCATGATAGGTGGTATGTTCTGCCTGATGGCCTTGTATATGCTGAACAGTGACATGGGACCGGCACTCGTGGTTTCGCTGACATTCATCGTCCTTTACAGCTTGGTAAAGTCCAAGGTGGTATTCAATAAGATGGCTGGTGAATCTCGACAGAAACAATTGTTGCATGTTGATATCTCCATGCTTATCATCGGGGTACTGACTTTCATCCTGGCATTGTTTGTCGGTTATGGTATTATCGGACTGGAAGGTATGAAAATATTCGCATTGTTCTGGCTCATCGGCTGGTTGGCATACGGATGGATAAACGGAAAACGTATCTATGAAACGGCACTGATGTTCAACTTGATTATCTGTTTCTTTGTCTTCGGAGAAGGTATCTTCCGAGGTATTGGCGCAGATAGCATAGCGGACCGTTTGGCGGACCGTAACTCCATGTGTGTAAACACCTGGGGCACACTCGATGGTGAACCGGGTATCAATACGCAGGTGACAGAGGGGCTTTGGGGGCTTGCCAGCGGCGGGTTTACCGGACAGGGACTGGGTAATGCACAGGCGCATTATATTCCGGCATATCATACGGACATGATTTTACAGAGTATCGGTGAGATTATGGGCTTTTTCGGAGTGTTAGGTGTTATCTTACTGTTGTCTATACTGTTGCGCAGGTCTGTACTGGCCGGCTATCAAAGCGGACACTCGTTTTTGCTTTACCTTTGTTCCGGTATAGCCATCGTAACAGGTATACAGTTCTTTATTATTGCTTTGGGCAGTCTGGGCATTATTCCTCTCACAGGTATTTCTGTACCATTCTTCAGCTTCGGTCGCGTGAGCCTGATATTGAACTGCATGGCATTCGGTGTTATCCTTTCCATTTCAGCACGCAACAGTGAGGAGAAGAAAAATACAAGCGTCAGCCAGTACAACCTCACAGTAGGTGTGCTGACACTGGCATATACGGCTTTGGCCATTTTCGTATTGGGCGTGGTGGCTCACTACCAGGTAGGACCGGCACGGGAAAATACATTGATACGGGAAATGTTCGTTTATGACACCAATGGGGCGGCCGTTGTGAAGTACAATCCGAGAATCGCATACCTGACTTCACGGATGAATGCGGGAGACATCTATGACCGCAACGGTATTCTGCTGGCTACTTCGGACCCGCAGAAATTGCTGTCCAAAGAACAGGCGGACAGATACAAGGCCCTGGGCTTGGGCGACATGACGGCTTTGACACACAAGGTGCAGAAAAGATATTACCCGTTGGGTGAACATCTGTACTTTATGGTGGGGGATGCCAATAACCAGTTCTATTTCAATTCCATTGACAGCGAGCCATACGGTTATCTGGCAGAAGCGCAGCACCTGTCTCTGATGAGAGGTTACGACAACAGAAAATTGGATGAGAATAGAAAACCGGTGACGCAAAGACTGGTGTCAGGCAAATATAAGTATAACAAGTTCATGCCTGCTGACAGTGTATTGGTGACACCGGATTACCAGCTCCGTGATTATAGTGTGCTTTTGCCGTTCCTGAAAGAAGGGAACAACAGCAGCTTGCTGAAAAAATACAATCAAGGTGAATATACGGAAGTGGTGTCCAACCTGACCCAAAAAGAGGATGATGACGTAACCTATGTCATGCCGAAGGACATTCAATTGACAGTGGATGCGGAGCTTCAGATGAGACTACAGAAGAAAATTCCGGAATATACTGCTACCTATACGAGAACCAAGCAATACCGCCGGTATGAACGGTATTCAATCGTGGTGCTGGATGCGGTGAACGGGGACTTGTTGGCATCGGCCAACTATCCGCTGCCGGACTTTGAGGTGATAGAAGAAAGTAAGGGTATCTATAATGACAATGACCGTCCGCAGGAATGGAAATCATATACCGAACGTGACCTGGGGCTGACATATGCAACCAAACCGGGGTCAACGGGTAAGGTCATGTCTTCTTTAGCTGGACTGATGCACATGGACAAGACGGGATACAGCATTGAAAGGAAAGGCGAACCGGCTTATACAATTTACAAGGAAGAAAGAATACATATTACTGAAAACGGTGAACCGCCTGTTGATGGTGCATCTGCAAAGGTAAATCTGAACACGGCCATTGTAAAGTCATCCAACTGTTACTTCATCAATCTGGTCAATGATTTGGACTTGTATGATGAGTTGGCGCAGATTTATGGTAAGGCAGGACATCGGGTAGAACTGGAGGTACCTTATAAGCTGAAATCGCAGGAAGAGATTCCGGCTGATTTCATCAAGACAGTAACCGCTCCCGCTGAAAAAGCCACAAGCAGATATCGGAAGTACATCGAACAACGGAGCAAGCCGGGAGGCAAGAAGCTGAAGATGAAAGGAGATGGTTCCATGGCTGCACAGGAATGGATGTGGGCCTGGGGTGAGGGTTCATTGGACGCTACACCGGCGGCTATGGCCAGAGTGGCTGCGACAGCAGCAACAGGTATGATGCCGGCTCCCCGTTTCCTGACAACCGACGTTATACATAGAGATAGGATGGTAGAGGACAGTAATAATCTGGAAGCTTTGCGCAAGGCCATGAAGGATGAAGCAAGAAAATCCATTGATGACAAGAATGTCGGAGGTAAGACGGGTACACCGGAAAGACCATTAATCAATGATTCCATCCGTCAGAAGAATATACGTGCAGGTAAAGGTAAGGTGGCGGACAACAAGAATGACGGTTGGTACATCGCCTTTATCGACAATACATCGACACCGGGAGCAACAAAAGGGGAAAAAGGTAAGATAGCAGTGGCAGTGCGTATAGAACGTACCATTGGGGCTGGTTCCGGCTATGCAAAGGGTATGATGAGAGAGGTTGCATTACCCGTTTTAAGGGAATTGGAATACATCGAATAACGGATTCCGGAAAATTCTGAAATGAAATTCCGGAATTTCCACAGATTCTACAAATAAACAAGTAATTTTGAAACGCAAATCAATAAATTATATACCATGGAAAAAGAAAAGAATATTCTGGATTATGTAAAGATGGGCAAGAACAAGGTTGCTGATTATTTCGGCAAGAAAAGCAACAAGGAAATGCCGGTACAACAGGTACAGCAGAAAATGGAGCCTGATGGTGATGATAAGCCATTTGACTATATCGGGTTCCAAGAGAAGTTGGCAGCCGATATACTGAACGGTTTAAAGAAACTGATGCCCAAAGAAAAGCTGTATGACAAACGCGATTTGGTCATTTTTATGGAAGAAGAAGAATTATATCGTCTTGCCATAAACCATGACCTGCCCGGTTATGTTGGTAACTATATCGAGCTGAGAGCAGAAAAACTGCATTCGGTCATTATCCGCAAGGGTATGCTTCCGGCAGGTTTGGTCGGTAGAAACATCGGGGACGGGGTGCAGATAGCGGTTATCAATCCGGAAGATGAACAGAAAGGTGGTGTCAAGGAAATCAAAAAGGCGGTCATCACCATGATTTCTGAAAAAAGTGCCTGCCGCTTGTGTGGGGACAAAGTGGAACTTATACCGGAAGAGGGAAAGGTATGGAACATCGGATGGGGAGAGGAAGTGGAAGTGAACAACCGCCCAAGAACGAACCATATCGCTCTTCAATATAGGGAACCGGACAATCAGAATACAGATGTGTACATGATAAGCCGTACACATGCGCATATCAAATATACCAACGGGTATTACTTCCTGTATGTCGAAAGCCAGGGTACACGCCAAGCGGACAAACGGACAAAGATTGAACGGGATGGGCAGGTCATTGAACTGACGGACGTAAATGTCGGAAAACCATTGAGAAACAATGACATTATCCGTTTGAACAATGAATACTTGCTCTTTACCCTGCAATAAATGACGTAGGTAAAGGATACAGATTACAATAACTGGATTATTAACTTTAATATGTAGAGATTATGTTGAATTTGGAGGATATTATTGAAAGATGGTCGCCTGAAAAGAAAAAAAGAGCGGAACAGGAAGTGGTAAAGGAAATGGAAGGTGAAGAAAAGGCGGAAGAAGTGAAGGAACTCAGTAACGAGAGTATCCTCGAATATGTTGCTGAACATTTCAAGCAGCAGATGAAGATAAAGTCATTCCGGAAGGTAGTGACTTTCCCCATGTCATTCACCATTATTCTCAATAAGAAGGATTATGAAGGATTCCAAGAATATAGTGGTGTGGTTTCCAAATATATCATCTATGAATTCTATGATATAATCAAAAAGGAGTTGACAGAAGGGAAGGTCTGTGAAAACTTGGCTACATATTGGAACATCAGCTTCCTTCAATGTGATGATGAACCGGTGGAAATCAACGGCAAGATGGTTCAGGTGAACGAAGGGGAATACTACATCTTCTGTTGTGTGCACGACAAGTTGACGGAAACGGTTGCTAAAGGTACAGGAGGCTCAACCATCTCTGTTTCAAAGGGTGGGTCCAAGCTTTATGCGGACATCAATATCAATATGGACACACTTAATAGTCTGAAAATAGTGGGACAGACACATTTTCAAATGAATTGGGACCCGATGATGTCAGATGTTATTATGTCAACTGACACTCCTAGTGCTGAGAATGTCAGTTCAGCAGTAGCCAAGCTCTGTTGCCAGGGTAAGGAATACATGATGACAGGAGGTACGTATAAGGTGTCGGGTCTGGATGAAAAACAGAAAGACAAGAATACATTCATCGTTAACAGTGAATTTGTTGAAAACGGACATATTATGATTGAATATATCGCAGAAGAAAACAAGTTCAAGATTGCGGCATTTGCTGAAACAGAACTGAACGGACGGGATATGCAAATCAGTACAGCCAGTGACAAGAGATGGGTGGATTTACAGGACGGTATGACCATCAATCTGGCCGGAGATGTCATCCTGACATTCAAGAAATTAATATAAAGAATGGACAATAACATTAAAATACAAGGGATTGGGCTGACGGATGTCGGTAAGAACCGTTCCAGCAATGAGGATACCTATTTCTACGGGGAGATATGGGATGAACAACATGTGCTCGCTCTGACAATAGATGGTTGCGGTGGACATAAGGGTGGGGCCGAAGCGGCACGTATCACACGTGATGCGGTATTGCAATACCTTAACGAGAATGCAGGAGAAAATAAAGAGGGTATTCTCAAGAAGGCACTTGTATTCGCCAATAACAAGGTGCACGAAATCAGAAGACAGAAAGCGGAACTCAGCGACATGTGCTGTGTCGCCACAGCCGCACTGGTCTGTCTGAATGAAGAGAACCTGTATCTGGCTCATGTGGGCGATACAAGAATATATGCTTCGTTGAATGGACGCATCATCAAGCTGTCACATGACCATTCACCGGTAGGTCGGGACGAAGAATTGGGATATATCACAGAAACGGAAGCAATGAACAGCCCCTACCGCAACGTCATTGAACGGGCAATAGGTGAGAAATATTTGCAAGAGGATACCGAATACATAGAATATGAAACGTTCCCCATTACAGCGGGACTGACCTGTATGTTGTGTTCGGATGGTCTCTGTGACATGATTACGTCCGCACGTATGAGTGACATCCTCAGTGATGATGTTTCCTTGCAACAAAAAGCGGAAAGACTGGTCGCCGCTGCCAATGAAGCAGGGGGTAAGGACAACATTACCGTTGTCATCTTCCAGACAGAAGGTGAGGATAGCTCAAAAGCAGAAGATGTAATGGACTATTATGCAACCAAACTGAATCCGGAACGTACACCTGATTTTAACAGCATATTGGAGGATGTCGTTGTTTCATCATTAGAATCGGAAGAGGGTAAGTATGAAGAAGATACACCATACGCTGAAGAATCGGATAAAAGGGTAGAAGAGGATGAAGAAACGACTCCGGTTGGGGACATAAAAGAAAATACAGCAGATATACCTCCAACGGAAACCGACATGACGGAAAAAGAAAATCTGGATTCCGTAACTGAAGAACCTATTCAGGCAGAGCAAGAAACCGCAAAGGAGGTAGTGGAAGCAGACAAACAGACTGAGGAGAAGACTCCGGAACCGGAAACTTCTGCTGAAAATCCCGAACCTCATGAAACGCCCGAAGAGGTAAAAGAGATACAGGTGCGGGAAATACCGCAAACCGGTGCAAGTTCCAAAAAAAACATCAATAAAATGATTCAATTCATAATATGGCTGTTTCTCGTTGTAGGGGTAGTTGGTAGTGTCATCGCATACCGTTCATATAGACAACGGAAAGCTGAAGAATTCAATGAATCTATCCGTCAGGAACTGTTGAAACGGGATTTGTATAATGTCAATGATTCAATCAGCCCGGTCACTACTGACAGTGTGGATATAAAAGTATCCGACGCAAATAATAGTGAGCCTAATGACTCAATAGAACAAAGATAAAGAATAGAAACATGAAAAAGAGAATTCTTTCCCTTCTGTTAATGATACAGGTCGTTGTATGCGTGCTGGCCCAGACAAACAAGACTCAGATTACAACTGACCTGCGGAACACCATGCAGGATTTCATGGCGGACATCAACTATATCATGGAGGACATGGATAACATCAGTACGAATGTAGAAAACACCTCGGGTACGTTCGGGTCAGCCACCTATTTCATGTATAATGGTAAACAGATGGAGTCTCTTGGGCAATGGATGCTGGACTACTGTACAAAACAACTGGGTAACAAACAGGTTATGCATTCATTACAGATACAGCAGAATACCGTGAAAAAGCTGAAACCCGGTGATGTACAGGACCAACGATATACCTTTCAGGCGGTTCTGAAAAGAGAAAAGCCGGAGGGCAGAATGCCGGACATCATGACCACATGGGTCGTCGTATGGAACGGACAGAATGAATATATGACCATCGTTGAATACAACGACAATGTGAATATTCCGGTACCGGTCATACTGGGTGAGGTGGAAAGCGGTCGGGAGGAATTCTCCATTACCTTGACAAAAGTCAGAAAACAGGGCACACAAGTTTTCATTGATATGATGCTTGAGAATACCGGAGAACAGGATATCATCATTGACCAATCGGTATATGAATCAGGACAGGTTGCCTATGATGACAAAGGTAATAAATATGATAATATTCAAATTTCCATTGGAGAAGGTGGTTGGATGGGATTCGGATTGGGTGCCGGAAACAGTCGCAGGAAATTACCGGCAGGAGTACCTCTTAAGGCCAGGGTGGTTATCCATGGCATTAAACCGGAAGCCCAGTTCATCAGACGCATGAACTGGCATTTTGCATGTAAAGAATGGGACATCACAGTGCAACAACCGGCTATATTCAAAGATGTAGTCTTTTTGAATAAGCCTATAAGAGAAACGGTCAAGCCGTTACCAACTGAATCTTTCATTGGCCAAGTGGTTACAGGACAGTCAGATTTTCTAATAAATGTCACAAAAGTATCAAGACAGGGTACACGGGTAGTTGTGGAGATGTTGCTTGAAAATGTCGGCATGGAAGATGTTATTCTTGACCATTCAGTATATGGAGCGGGGTTTGCCGTATACGATGAACTCGGAAATCAATATCGGAATACTCAATATTCCATGGGAAATGACAGCAGCATGGGTAAAGGAATGGGGGCAGGTAATAGCCGAAGGAAACTGATTGTCGATGTACCGATGAAAATGAAGATTTATATTGATAATGTAAATCCGGGAGCTAAATGTATCAGAAGACTGGATTGGCATTTTGAATGCAAAGGATGGAACCGCAGGGTGGAACAACCGGTAAAGTTTATGAATCTGGATATTGAATAACAATAGGGTAGAAATCAATCTGACATGAGAAACATTGTTTTACTGTTTTTATTGAGCATTGTGTCGTTTGGACAGGCTTATTCCCAAAACCGTTCTCAGGTTTTGGCAGACATTCGTTTTACCATGGAGGATTTCATGGCAGACCTCAATTTCATTAATGAAGACCATTTGTATTTCAATAGACGATTGGACAACTTGGCGGCATCATTCGGGTCTCCGGAATATTTCATTCGAAATGGAAAGAAAACAGTTTCTTTCCGTAACTGGTTCAAGAACTATTGTTCCAATGATATTCAGGGATTGGAAATAGAACATTCCATAGATATTCTTGAAAAGACGTTCCGTAAAGTGGATGAAAAAAAGAATAGTGACAAGCGATATTCATTCGATGTCATCCTAAAGCGTAAATATTTCGTAAACGGACGGGACTATGATTTTCCTGAAGAAAAATTGAACATGACCATCGTCTGGCAAGGAGAGAACCAGTATGTCTTGCTTGTTGGATTGGAGGGTAACATGAAACAGATATCTGCCAACGCCATAAATGGTACACAGAAACAGGAGAAACAGTACTATAATTCAAACGGTGTAGTTAAGAAAAAACAAATTACTTATGCCACTTCGGATAATAAAAACAAATCAGCTATAGTCTCTAAAAATAAATCAACCGGAAATCCTGCAAAAAATTTCAAGAAATTCCGGAAAGAGGCACGTAAAGGACAGGCAGAAGCTCAATCTGAGTTGGGTTACTGTTATTGGGATGGATATGGTACAGAAGTTGATAAACAGAAAGCTGTGGAATGGTGGACCAAAGCAGCTGAACAGGGTTATGCAAAAGCGCAATATATTATAGGGCAATGTTATGCTAATGGGATTGTTGTATCACAGAACTATCAGACAGCCTTTCAATGGTATGAAAAGGCGGCTATGCAAGGAGTTGCCTGGGCTCAATATGAGTTGGGACACTTATATTATAGGGGAAATGGTACAAAAAAGGATATAGAAAAAGCGGTTCATTGGTGGATGAGTGCGGCACAACAAGGACATGCAGAAGGACAATTTGAGCTTTCTGTTTGTTACCGATTTGGTGAAGTAGTATCCAAAGATATGAAGAAAGCGATAGATTGGTGCACCAAAGCAGCCGAACAAGGTTATGATATTGCACAATATAGTCTTGCTGAATCTTATTATAAGGGGGACGGAGTAGCACAAGATTATTCGAAAGCATTCCTATTATATGCAAAGGCAGCCGAACAAGGACATATCAAGGCACAAAGCAGAATGGGTGAATGTTATTATAATGCTGAGGGTGTATTGAAAAATTACAGAGAAGCAGTAAAATGGTGGACCAAAGCAGCTGAAAATGGAGATGCAAGTGCCCTGAATGGATTGGCCATATGTTATGAATATGGGCGGGGTGTTACACAGGACCATAAAAAAGCATTTCAATTATATGAAAAGGCGGCTCAATCAGGAGAAGCCTATATACAGCGTAATTTGGGTTTATGTTATTACTATGGAACCGGAACAGAAATAAACCATGTAAAAGCAGTGGAATGTTTCCTAAAAGCAGCCGGGAAAGGAGATACTGAAGCACAATATTATATGGGTGGATGCTATTATTATGGTCAAGGAACGGTAGTGGACTATCAAGAAGCTTATCAATGGTACATGAAAGCGGCAGAACAAGGACATGCCAATGCACAATTTTCTTTGGGTGTATGCTATTATTTTGCTAAAGGAACAGTAAAAGATTATAAGAAAGCTGTGGAATGGTGGACCAAAGCAGCCGAACAGGGACATGTCAATGCACAATATAACACAGGTTTATGCTATGCATATGCGTATGGTGTAAAAAAGGATACCAAACAGGCAATGGAATGGTTTCAAAAAGCAGCAGAGCAGGGGAATAAGGATGCTAAAACAGAACTCGATAAGTTAATGAAGAAAAGTACTAAATCTTCATCTACTAATGCCAATAAGAGGTCTACTACAAACAAATCAAGTTCCGCAAATTCTTCATCAACAGATAAAAAGGTTGTTCATACAGGCAAAGTCATGTATAAGGTTCCTGGTGGGCTGAAACCACTTATTGGGGCTGCGGTTAATGTCGTCGGCAAGAACAAAGGTACCATAACGGATACAGAAGGTATTTTTACACTTAC
>CAZFDP010000051.1:0-10120 GCA_964518185.1 uncultured Phocaeicola sp.
AAAAAAGCCTGTCAGTGCGACAGGCTTTTTTTATTATCGTAAACGGTCGTACGCTTTTACCAAAGCTTCATCGGCTCCTATAGAACGAATAGCCAACCAATTGAGAACAAGAGCAGCAAAAGGCAGACATACCATCCATGATGGAACAAAAGAAGTTTCATCGGACAGCATCATAGTTATAAATACTACCAATGTTACATAATAACCAACCAACAGAATGCTGCTAAAAATGGTCAGTCGTATTTGCAGCATACGCTTCTTGAAAAGAAAAATAGTTGTAAATGACAAAACAGCAACCAACAGAAGTAAAACAAACAAAGCCCATGGTGCATAATCCTTCACGCCCTGAACAGTGGTAATACACAAATTGGAAAATTCCGATATTTCATTTTCGCCCACAATGACGGAACCTACCGGATTACACATACATACAACCATCAAAATGGTTACTGCAAATAAATAAACACTTTGTATACGTTGAATCATAATTATTGCTTTAAGATAAAAAAGAAAGGCCGCTTTCTATTGGAAACGACCTTTACAAATAAAGTCCTTATTATTACTGAAGTTTTTCTTTTTCCTTAGTAGGATTACGATAATAAACCTTACCTTCCATGTATTCCTGAGTAGCAATCAAAGTCGGCTTAGGAAGCTTTTCATAATAACGGGAGATTTCAATCTGTTCTCTGTTTTCGAAAACTTCTTCCAAATTGTCATTGTACGATGCAAATTCCTGCAACTTCTTTGACAAATCGTTCTTCATTTCTGCACCAATCTGATTGGAACGTTTACCGATAATGGCAACAGTTTCATAAACATTGCCCGTATCTTCACACAAATTCATCATGTCACGAGTTACGGTGTTGGTCGGAGCATTTGTCTTTTTGTAGTCCATAATTCCTATTTATTATTTTATTCGTTTAATTCCTTTACATATTTACTTGCATCCTTATATATCTTCTCCACTTCCTTCATGTATTTACTTTCCGGAAATTCATTCTTGAATGCATAATATTCATCAATTGTTTCGCGCATACGTTCTTCTTTCTTTTCCAATACACTCTCTGAGCCCAATTTATGTTTGGCTCTAAGCAAAAGAATGGAAATATCTTCCCGAAGACTGGTATAAGGATAATCGTTCAATGCATTCTCTGCAGTAGTGATACATGCCAAAAAATTATTTCCATTGATACGCATATCGGCTGTATATGATGCATTACCAGTATAGGTACCCAAATCATAATACAATTTAGCTGTCAGATAATCTTTCATTACCAACTTGTCCTGCAAATTAAATATCATCAACTGAGCCTCGGTCTTACGGTCACTGTCTGGAAAGTATTCCATAAACATCTGCAATTCCTGAATAGCCTTATATGTACTTGTCTGGTCCAAACGAGGTTCAGGAGTATCCAAGAACAATGACTTTCCAGAGTGAAAACGAGACAATTCAGTATAAATACCCCTTGGATAAGTCGTATAATAATTTGTAAAGTAATGAGAAGCTGTTACATAATCTCCCTGATTGTAATAAGACATAGCCAACATATAAAGAGATTCTTCTGCACTATCTGTACCTTTCAATATGGTAATCAATTCTTCCAATATAGTAGCCGATTTGGTATATTCACCTTTTCCGAAGAAACTCTTGGCCGCTTCGTATTTATATTCATAATCGGTACTTTTCAACACCTTGTTATATTCACCACAGGAAGTAAAAAAGGTGCCAGTCAATAACGCTATAATAATGATATACTTTTTCATCTTATTAAAATAATGCGCAAATTTACTCCTTTCCACCGAATAATACAACAACCAATATGTTTTTTAATACTAAAATCTTGACTAAATATGTTTTTTTCACGATAAATGACCACTATAAAAGAAATAAAGCGTACTTTTACAGACCCATTTTAACAATAGAAAGAACATGGACTTTGAACTGATTTCTGACTATCTACCCACTGGCGACCAACCTGAAGCCATTGCCCAACTGACTGAGGGTATCCAACAAGGACTACCCGCACAAACTTTATTGGGGGTAACGGGATCAGGAAAGACGTTTACTATAGCCAATGTCATCAAAAACATTAACAAGCCTACACTTATCCTAAGCCATAACAAGACGTTGGCCGCACAATTATATGGAGAGTTCAAGAGTTTTTTTCCTAACAATGCTGTAGAATATTACGTATCATATTACGATTATTACCAGCCGGAAGCCTATCTGCCTTCGACCGACACATATATAGAGAAAGATTTGGCCATCAATGATGAAATAGACAAGCTAAGACTGGCCGCTACCTCCGCTCTGCTTTCAGGCAGAAAAGATGTTGTAGTAATTTCATCTGTTTCATGTATTTATGGTATGGGGAACCCTTCGGACTTCTATAACAATGTCATTGAAATCAAGAAAGGGAAGTTATTGGATAGAAATGTTTTCCTCCGTCGGTTGGTAGACAGTCTTTATACCCGTAATGATATGGAATTGAACCGCGGATGTTTCCGAGTAAAAGGAGATACCGTAGATATCTATCTGGCTTATAGTGACAATTTGCTCAGAGTAATGTTTTGGGACGATGAGATAGATGGCATAGAAGAAGTAGACCCCATATCTGGAGTACGCTTGGGACGCTTTGAGGAATACAAGATATATCCGGCCAATCTATTCATGACAACAAAGGAAAGTCAACTTCGTGCCATCCACCAGATAGAAGATGATTTGACTAAAGAAGTGTCCCGATTCGAAGAAATGGGCAAACCTTATGAAGCCAAACGTTTATACGAGCGGGTAACTTATGATATGGAAATGATCAGAGAATTGGGACATTGTTCGGGCATTGAAAATTATTCCCGTTATTTTGACGGACGCGATGCAGGTACACGTCCTTATTGCCTCCTTGACTTTTTCCCCGACGATTTCTTGATTGTCATTGATGAGAGCCATGTCTCTGTACCTCAAATTCATGCCATGTATGGAGGTGACCGCGCCCGCAAAACTAATTTGGTACAATATGGTTTCCGGATGGAATCTGCCTTCGACAATCGTCCGTTGAAGTTCGAGGAGTTCCAGGAACTGGCCAAGCAAGTAATTTATGTAAGTGCCACTCCTGCCGATTATGAACTGATGCAGAGCGAAGGAGTGGTTGTGGAACAAGTTATCCGTCCAACCGGCTTGTTAGATCCTATCATAGAAGTTCGACCAAGCATGAATCAGATAGACGATTTAATGGAAGAAATTCAACAACGTATCGAACAAGAAGAACGTGTATTAGTCACAACACTAACCAAACGGATGGCAGAAGAACTGACCGATTTCCTGCTCCGCCATAATGTACGGTGCAATTACATTCATAGTGATGTAGAAACCTTGGAGCGTGTACAAATCATGGATGACTTACGACAAGGTATATACGATGTATTGATTGGTGTGAACCTGTTACGCGAAGGTCTTGATTTACCCGAGGTATCCCTGGTAGCTATTCTTGATGCCGACAAGGAAGGGTTCCTCCGCTCCCACCGCTCTTTGACACAAACGGCTGGCCGAGCTGCCCGAAACATCAATGGAAAAGTTATTATGTACGCTGACCGTATAACAGAAAGCATGCAAAAGACCATAGATGAGACCAACCGTAGACGCGAAAAGCAATTGGCATACAATGAAGCGAATGGCATTACTCCCAAACAAATTCAAAAAGCACGTAATGCAGCCTTATTGAATACGACATCTAATGAAGAAGACACCAAGAATAAAGCCTCGAAAGCATATATTGAACCCGAAAAGACCAGCATTGCTGCTGACCCAATTGTGCAATATATGACGAAACCACAAATGGAAAAAGCCATTGAGCGTACTCGCAAACTGATGCAGGAAGCCGCAAAGAAATTGGCCTTCATCGAAGCCGCCCAATATCGTGACGAACTATTGAAATTAGAAGACATATTAAAAGAGCGTTGGGGATAACCCAACGCTCTTATTTTTATTCTTCATCCAAGATTCTGGCAGTCTCTACCTTTTCCAATCTTGCTCTTAGTTTTGGCATCATGGAACGACGAATTCGAAGCCTCATCAAACAATCCATATCGTACGATTGCTCCAATATTTCGGGTTCCTCTTCCTTTACAATACGCATGATGTCGTTCATGAACGGATACTCAAAGACAACTGAAACATCATCGTCCACTGTTTTTTCTATAATGGTGGCATTGGCTATCGCCTCAGCAGCAGCAGCCTTATAGGCTACAATCAATCCACTGGTACCCAATTTTATTCCCCCAAAATAACGGACCACAACAATCAAAATATCCGTCAGTTCATTGGAATTGATTTGTCCCAATATAGGTTTACCCGCTGTTCCCGATGGTTCACCATTATCATTGGCCCGAAAGTTTAGACGTTCGTGTCCCAACATATAAGCATAACATACATGACGGGCATCATAATACTTCTTCTGATAAGTCTCCAAATGCGACTTCACCTCTTCCAATGTACGAACTGGAATAGCGATAGCAATGAACTTACTTCGTTTCTCTGTATAAATGCTTTCGGATAAAGAAGTTATCGTCTTATAAGTATCTTCTTGCGACATGCTTATACCAATTTATGGATAACCAGTCCTGAACGGAGTTTGGGTTCAAACCATGTAGTCTTTGGAGGCATAATATTACCGCTATCGGCAATATCCATAAGCTGCTTCATACTAACCGGATATAACGCTAAAGCTACCTTCATTTCACCACTGTCTACCCGTTTCTTCAATTCACCCAATCCACGGATACCGCCAACAAAATCAATACGCTTGTCGGAGCGCAGATCCTTAATACCTAATATTTCATCGAGGATAAGATTGGATGAAATAGTTACATCGAGTACTCCAATAGGGTCATTGTCGTTATAGGTTCCTTCCTTAGCAGTCAAGCTATACCATTTGCCTTCCAGATAGAGCGAGAAGTTATGCAAAGCTTGTGGCTTGTAGATGTCGGCTCCCTTTTCTTCGACTATGAAATTCTTACTTAATGCATTCAGGAATTCTTCGGCTGAAAGTCCGTTAAGGTCCTTCACTACACGATTATAATCTATGATAGTCAACTGATTGGCAGGAAAACATACGGCCATAAAGTAGTTGTATTCTTCATCACCTTGATGATTAGGATTCTGCTTGGCCTTCTCTGCTCCTACCAAAGCTGCTGCTGCCGAACGATGGTGACCATCGGCAATATACAGAGCCGGCATGGCTGCAAAGGCTTTTGTGATGGCATCAATGTCTTCTTGCTGATCAATAATCCAGAAAGTATGACCAAAGCCATCGCCTGGAGCTATAAAATCATATTCGGGTTGTTGGGAAGTATACTTGGTTACGATTGCATCGAGTTCAGCGTTATCAGGATATGCAAAGAATACAGGCTCAATATTGGCATTGTTTACACGAACATGTTTCATGCGGTCTTCTTCCTTATCACGACGGGTCAATTCATGCTTCTTGATGACACCATTCATATAATCGGGTACATAAGCTCCCACTACCAAACCATACTGGGTCTTACCGTTCATGGTTTGAGCATATACATAGTAGTTTTCTTTATCGTCCTGCACCAACCAACCTTTGTCCTGAAACAATTGGAAATGTTCGGCCGCACTATTATATACTTTAGGATCATGTTCATCAGTACCTACCTCGAAATTGATTTCGGGTTTGATAATGTGGTAAAGCGATTTTTCGTTATCACCAGCTTCTTCACGTGCTTCAGCTGAATTAAGCACGTCATAAGGACGTGAAGCCACTTGTTCTACCAATGCTTTCGGGGGACGAATTCCCTTAAAGGGTTTAATTACTGCCATATTGATTTATGATTAATTTATAATCAGGCACGGATTACGCAGATTACACGGAATAATAAAAAATCCGTGTTTATCCGTGTAATCCGTGCCTATAATAGATTTACTTATTTACTCTAAACTTTTCGCAACCATCTTTCAGGAATCCCACAATCTGCTGGGCAGCAGCGATACCTGCATTGATATTTGCTTCGGCTGTCTGTGCACCCATCTTCTTCGGTGTAGCGAAGTAGCGGGCAGCAAACTTTTCGGCAAATTCTGCATGAGCAGCCGGCATCACATCAGTTACATATTTCAAATCGGCACGTTCTTCCATCAATTGGATGAGTTCGGCTTCGTTGATGACTTCCTTACGGGCTGTGTTTACCAACAAACCACCCTTAGGCATCTTGTTCACCAATGCATAGTTAATGGAGTTCTTGGTTTGGGCCGTTGCTGGGATATGGAGAGATACCACATCGCAAGCTGCATAGAGTTCTTCAGCTGAATCAACCGCCTTGGCACCATCAGCTTCAATCACTTCCTTCGGGCAGAAGGCATCGTATGCATAGATTTCCATACCAAATCCTTTAGCGATACGAGCTACATTACGACCTACATTACCATAAGCATGGATACCCAACTTCTTGCCTTTCAACTCTGTACCCGATGTACCGTTATACATGTTACGTACGGCCATCACCATCATACCAAGAGCCAATTCGGCTACAGCATTTGAGTTTTGTCCTGGTGTATTCATAACGCAGACGTTATGAGCGGTAGCCGCTTCCAAATCTACATTATCATAACCGGCACCGGCGCGTACTACAATCTTCAATTCCTTAGCAGCATCGAGCACTTCGGCATCGATAATGTCACTACGGATAATGATGGCGTTGGCATCTTTTACAGCTTCCAACAACTTGGCTTTCTCGCCGTATTTTTCGAGCAATACGAGTTCATATCCCGCTGCTTCTATCTCTTTACGAATACCATCTACCGCAACTTTGGCAAACGGTTTGTCTGTTGCTACTAATACTTTCATAATTAATGAAGTTTTTCAAATTCCTGCATGCAGTCAATCAAAGCTTGTACACTTTCCTTTGGCATTGCATTATAGCATGATGCACGGAAACCACCTACCGAACGGTGTCCCTTAATACCTACCATACCCTTTTCTGTAGCGAACTTCAAGAAATCGGCTTCGAGTTCCTTATATTCATCAGCCATAACAAAACAGATGTTCATATAAGAACGGTCGGCCTTATCGGTTACTGTACCACGGAACAATTTGTTGCGATCAATTTCTGCATAAAGCATATCAGCACGTTCCTTAGCACGTTTCTGCATTTCTTCTACACCACCTTCGGCCTTAATCCAACGCAATGTCTGCAAAGCGGCATAAATAGGCAATACAGGAGGAGTGTTGAACATAGAACCACCATCAATGTGTGTCTGATAGTTCAACATTGTAGGAATATAACGGGATATCTTACCCAACGCTTCGTTCTTGACGATTACAAAAGTAACACCTGCCGGAGCCAAATTCTTCTGGGCACCACCATAAATACAGATGTACTTGGAAACATCAATCGGACGAGAGAAAATATCGGAAGACATATCGGCAATCATCGGAACCGGTGAATCCAAGTCTTCATGAAGTTCTGTACCATAGATGGTATTGTTACTGGTTACATGGAAGTAATCAGCGTCTTCAGGAATGGTATATCCTTTTGGAATGTATGTATAGACAGATTCGGCTGAAGAAGCTACTTCTACTACTTCACCAAAACCTTTTGCTTCTTTCATTGCTTTCTTGGCCCAAACACCTGTATTCAGATAAGCAGCTTTCTTTTCAAGGAAGTTAAAAGGAATCATGCAGAATTCCAAGCTTGCACCACCACCCAAGAACAATACGGAGTATCCTTCTGGTATGTTCAACAATTCTTTAAACAAAGCTACGGCCTCGTCTACCACCGGCTGAAAGTCTTTAGCACGGTGACTGATTTCCATCAAAGAAAGTCCAGAGCCATTGAAGTCAAGAACAGCTTGAGCTGTTTTTTCTATCACCTCGCGAGGTAAGATAGAAGGTCCCGCATTGAAATTATGCTTTTTCATTTTAGTTGGTTTTATTGTTAGTTATACGATATTTTTATTTGTTATTATCAACTTGTGTGGCGAAATTACACATTATTTTTAGTTTACCCAAATATTTGGTAATAAATTTACGAAATATCGCTCAAATTTCTTTCATATTATTTTAGACTACCCTTTAACGCTTTCATTTTGACATGTCGATAATACAAATCCCTATCGTTAAACATATAAAACTTATCTTTTTGAGTAAAAGGTAACGGTTTTACGCATCACACTTTCTTTTTGATACTATTTCGCTTCTTCTATAATAGTCTTTACCCCTTTTATCTTTTCATTCTTTATATTTTTCAGTACTTCTCTTATCTTTTTGCGAGACACGGCCACAAAAGCATAATGCTCCTTCACGTCAATGCGACCTATTTCTTCTTTTTTAAGGTTTCCTTTCTTTGCCAAAAAACCTACGATATCAATCTTATTGATTTTATCTTTCTTCCCTTTACCTATATATATAGTCACAAAATCGGGTTGCGAAGGAGACGGAATTTCTTCTGGCAATTCGAAAGTTTCGGGTTCATCCTGTATGTATGCCGGCAAAGTTTCTTCGGGATGAAGAATGATGTATGAATTGCCTTCGGCTTCCCAACGGGCGGTACGACCGTTGCGGTGGATGTATCCATCTTCTTGAACAGGCATATGATAATGAACAATATTCTCTATTTCGGGAATGTCAAGCCCACGGGCAGCCAAGTCGGTAGACACCAGAACATGACAACTTCCGTTACGAAACTTGTAAAGCGCTCGCTCACGGTCGTCTTGCTCCATCCCTCCATGAAAAACGCCACACGGATATTTTTGTGCCTGAAGATACTTCCCTACCCTTTCTACACTCTCACGATGGTTACAGAATACCAAAGTAGACTTGCCACCTAAGGTACAAAGCAGCTGATAGAGAGTTTCGAGCTTGTCTTTAATGGGCGACAATACCTTATATATATGTATACGTTCGGAAACTACTTCATCATCACTCAGAAAATTGAGTTTGACGGTATGGTTCAATCCAGTAAATCGTGGAATTTCTTCGGCATCTGTAGCCGACAGGAGGTATCTTCTCTCCAATCGGGGTAATTGACCGATTACAGTAGCCATTTCTTCTTGAAAACCGAACTCCAGACATTTATCGAACTCATCAATTACCAAAGTCTGCACACTGGAAGCATCGAAATTTTGTTTGCTCAAATGGTCGTTCATTCTACCCGGTGTACCGATGATGACAGATGGATGAATACCTTTCATGGTACGGTGTTCTTCCATGGCCGGACGTCCTCCATAACAACTCATCACCTTAAAAGAGGTATTCAGACTCTTGAACACTTGGTCTATTTGTAAAGCCAATTCGCGCGATGGGACCAATACTACTGCTTGTACCCCCTCCACCTCCGGTTTCAATGTTTCAAGTAAAGGCAACAGATAAGCCAATGTTTTCCCTGAACCGGTGGGCGAAAGCAGGATAAGATCCTTCCCTTCACGCCAACTTTCGATGGCCGATTCTTGCATAGGGTTCAGAGATTCTATCTTCAAATTGGTTAATGCCTGAGTGATTTGTGGAGTCAGTTTCATTTTATAGTCCAAGTATTAAAATTCATTCGTTTTTGTAACTCATCGTTTTACGGAATGTAACTCATCGTTTTACGAGTAAGAAAACGACGTGTTATCCTCAAGAAAACATCGGGATATTATTTCATGCCCCTTGCCTTATAGATTCGTTCCTTGGCATTGTTTATTTGCTGGAACTTTTCTTCGGCTGCTTTTTTTACGTCTTCACCAAGAGTAGCTACACGGTCGGGATGATGCTTCAAAGCCAATTTCCGATAGGCAGCCTTCACCTCATCGTCCGTTGCAGTAGGTTCTATTTCTAAGACTTTATAGGCTTCTTCCAACGTATCGCCTCCAAGGTTAAGCATTGAATCGACTTCTTTAGCCGACAATCCCATGGCAGCAGCCACCTCTTTTAAGGCTTCTATTTCTTCCCTGCATACATTTCCATCGCTTTGCGCAATTTTGGCCAAGAAACTGAGAAGCTGAAGACGTTCCTCATAACCTAAATTATTCTTGATTTGCACGCCACATTCATAAATGGTATTCTTGAAGGCTGAGGGATTATTGGCATCCATCCGTTTACGTTGTTCAAAAAGGTTGAGTAGGATTTGA
>CAZFDP010000052.1:0-10039 GCA_964518185.1 uncultured Phocaeicola sp.
TCATAGAGAAAAACGCAACGTATGCAAATATCGATGCGTAATTTTTCATACACTTAATAATTTAAATCCTCCTCACATCTTACAATGAGGCAGTCCCGACTCCTTAGGTATCGGGACTTTTTTGCTTTTTATCGTTTATATTTCATCTCTTATTCTGTACTTCTTTTGTTGTGTGAGTGTCTCTAAAAATATCGATGAAATGGGCAATAATTGGGAATTTCTTTAGAAAAAGAGAACCTTTATGAACATTATTTACTTATATTTTTTATTAAAACTCTCTGTTTTTCCCAAAGAAAAGCCTAAATTTGGGTATTGATTGAAACTTAATTAAATAATGAATAACCATGAAACTCACTTTTCAAATTGAGTATCGTACAGCATGGGGCGAAACGATAGGTGTCATGCTTGAAGGACAGGAAAACAATCCTGTCATGTTGGCAACGGCCAACGGAATTGTTTGGGAAGGAAATGCCGAAATGGATGATGCTCCGGCCGGAGTCCCAATGACTTATCGGTATGGTGTATATCGTGACGGTCAATGTGTTCGTCGTGAAAGCGGAACCATGGCTCATATTTTCTGCCCGGGTAAGAAACGCAACTGTCATTATATTCTGAATGATGCATGGAAGGATCTTCCGGGAGCTTCCCATTTATATAGTGCAGCTTTTAGTGGAGATTATATCCCTAAAACTCCCAAGTCTGCTTTGCCGGGAGAAAGCAGTTTTGTATTTCGTGCACTTTGTCCCTGTTTGCATCATCGTAAACAAATCTTAGGTATTTGTGGTAATGGAGAGGCATTAGGCAATTGGAATATGGATTGTCCCATACCAATGGAAGAAATTCAGGCTAATGAATGGGTTGTGACACTTGATAGCAAAAAAATAGGAACACCGGTAGAATTTAAGTTCGTAGCGATAGATTCAGTAACAGGTAAGGCTAAGGAATGGGAAAGCGGGCTTAACCGTGTGTTGGATTTCGGAGTTTTACGAAAAGGTGAAGTTTATCTCACACCTGAAATGGAAGTACATTTTGCATCCATGACTCATAAGGTAGCAGGTACAGCTATTCCTGTTTTCTCGCTTCGTAGTGAAGGTAGTTTTGGCGTGGGCGATTTTGGGGATTTGAAGAAATTGATTGATTGGGCGGAACACACCCATCAGCAAGCAGTACAGATTTTGCCTATTAACGATACTACCATTACCAATACATGGATGGATTCTTATCCGTATAATAGTATTTCTATTTATGCTTTCCATCCGATGTATATTGATTTGCGCCAGTTGGGTAAGTTGAAAGATAAGGAAGCAGCTTCGGTTTATGAACAGAAACGGTTGGAATTGAATGCGTTGCCACAGATTGATTACGAAGCGGTAAACGATGCAAAGCGTGCTTATATCCGACTGATGTTCGAACAAAACGGTAAGAAAGTATTGGCTTCGGCCGATTTTAAAAAGTTCTTTAAAGAAAACGAGCATTGGTTGCTCCCTTATGCAGCTTTTTCGCATCTGAGAGACTTGTATGGTACACCTGATTTCAGTCAATGGCCGGAACATCAAGTGTATGAAGCTAAAGCTATTGCTGCCATGTGTGCACCCGAAAGCGCTTGTTATGATGCTATAGCTTATTATTATTATATTCAGTACCATTTGCACATCCAGTTGTTAGATGCCGGTAACTATGCACGGCAGAAAGGTATTATCTTCAAGGGAGATATTCCTATTGGTATCAGTCGGAATAGTGTAGAAGCTTGGATTGAACCTTATTATTTCAATATGAACGGACAAGCCGGCGCTCCACCCGATCCGTTCTCTGACAAAGGACAGAATTGGGGATTCCCTACCTACAATTGGGATGTAATGGAACAAGACAATTACTTGTGGTGGCAGAAACGATTCCGCAAGATGGCTGAATATTTTACAGCTTATCGTATTGACCATATTTTAGGATTCTTCCGTATATGGGAAATTCCTTCACACTCTGTGCATGGTTTGTTAGGCCAGTTTGTACCAGCTTTGCCAATGGGGGTAGACGAAATCCAAAGTTTCGGTTTGCATTTCCAGAAAGATTTTATGACACGTCCGTTCATCAATGAAGACATTTTGTGGCGTATGTTCGGTGAAAAAGCTGATTATGTGAAAGAAACCTTCTTGAACCATAGTCATGACGATATTTGGGAAATGAAGCCTGAATTTGACACACAGCGTAAGGTGGAAACTTGGTTTAAAGGCAAAACCGATGAAGAAAGCATTAATATGAAGGAAGGTGTCTATGCACTGATAAGTAATGTGTTGTTTGTGCCCGACCGTAAGAATCCGTCTACTTATCATCCGCGTATTACCGTACAGAACGACTTTATCTATGAACGTTTGAACGATCAGGAAAAAGATGCTTTCAACCGTTTGTATAATCATTATTATTATCAGCGTCATAATCAGTTCTGGTACGAGGAAGCCATGAAGAAGTTGCCAATGCTTACCCAATGTACTTCTATGCTTGTTTGTGGTGAAGACTTGGGTATGGTTCCTGATTGTGTACCTTGGGTAATGGAACAATTACAGATTTTGAGTTTGGAAATTCAACGTATGCCAAAGAACCCGGAACATGAGTTCGGCCATCTTTGGGAATATCCACTCCGCTCGGTATGTACCATCTCTACTCACGATATGGCTACCCTTCGTGGATGGTGGGAAGAAGATCCTGAACTGACCGCCCGTTATTACAATCATGTGTTGGGCCATTGGGGAGATGTGCCTGTCGCTGCACCGGGCGAAATCTGCGAAGAAATCATTCGTCAACATTTGCAATGTCCTTCGCTTTTGGCTATTCTTTCTTTCCAAGATTGGTTGTCGATGGATGAAGCGTTGCGTTATCCGGATGCAAATGCCGAACGTATTAATGTTCCGGCCAATCCGCGTCATTATTGGCGTTATCGTATGCATCTTACTTTAGAAGACTTGATGAAGAATCACAAGTTCAACGACAAGATGCGCGGTATGATTGACGAAGCAAACAGATATTGACAAATCTTCATTCATCATTCTTAATTAAATAAACCATGAAAAAAATACCTGATTTAGGATTTTGGAAGTTGTGGAACATTAGTTTTGGTTTCTTTGGTGTGCAAATTGCTTACGCATTGCAAAGTGCAAACATTAGCCGTATCTTTTCCACGCTTGGAGCAGACCCTCACGATTTAAGTTATTTCTGGATATTACCTCCTTTGGCCGGTATCATTGTGCAACCCATTATCGGTGCTATGAGTGATCGTACCTGGACTCGTTTTGGTCGTCGTATCCCTTATTTGTTCGTAGGAGCTTTGGTAGCTGTAGCCGTTATGTGCCTTCTTCCCAATGCCGGTAGTTTTGGCATGTCGGTAGGAGCTGCCATGATATTCGGTTTGGTATCATTGATGTTTCTTGATACTTCCATCAACATGGCCATGCAACCGTTCAAAATGATGGTAGGTGATATGGTAAACGAAAAACAGAAAGGTTTGGCATATTCTATCCAGAGTTTTCTTTGCAATGCCGGTAGTTTGGCCGGATACATTTTTCCGTTCCTTTTTGCCGCTATCGGTATCAGTAATATCGCTCCGAAGGGTGTAATTCCCGACTCTGTGATTTATTCTTTCTATGTAGGAGCTATCATTCTGATTCTATGCGTTATTTATACCACTTCCAAGGTAAAGGAATATCCGCCTGAGTTGTATGCTGAATATCACGGCATCAATAAAGACGACAAACAGGAAGAAAAGACCAATATGTTCAAATTGTTGGTGAAGGCTCCGAAAGCATTCTGGACAGTAGGTTTGGTGCAGTTCTTCTGTTGGGCAGCCTTTATGTTTATGTGGACTTATACCAATGGTACGGTGGCCTCTAATGTATTCGATGCCCCTGAAACAATGAATGCTGCCGGTGCGGTGGTGCTCGATACCGCTTCCAAACAATATCAGGAAGCCGGTGACTGGGTAGGTATCTTGTTTGCAGTACAAGCTATAGGCTCCGTTATTTGGGCAACCATTATCCCTCAATTCAAGAGCCTGAAGATGGCGTATGTAGTCAGTCTGGTTTTGGGTGGTATAGGTTTTGTTTCTACCCTTTTCATTCACGACCAGTACATGCTGTTCATCTCTTTCTTGCTGATTGGTTGTGCATGGGCGGCCATGTTGGCTTTACCTTTCACCATCTTGACCAATGCTTTGACTGGTGGTCACATGGGTACTTACTTAGGCTTGTTTAATGGTACTATCTGTATACCTCAGATTGTAGCAGCCTCATTAGGCGGATTGATATTAAAGATGTTTACTGCCGAGGGTTCCGTACCTCCCGAAGTGAACATGTTGGTATTGGCTGGTATCTTCCTTTTTGTGGGAGCTTGTTGTGTAGGTATTATTAAGGAAAAGAAATAAGTATGGGTTAAGATTTACAGCCTCATTTTTTAACGAGAGTAGTCTCACCTTGCGATGAGACTACTCTCGTTCTTTTATACATTCTCTTCCGTTGGCTCACGAGACTACTCTCGTTGGGCGATGAGACTATAAGCGTTACAGTTTCATCACCTCTTCTTCGAATTTATCTTTATTGATGGCTCGGTTACGCATCTTGCTACGGTAATTGTAAATAGTGGCAAGAGAGTAGCTTAGGAAATGAGCTATTTGATTGCTGTCTGTAACTCCTAAACGAATAAGGGCAAAGATGCGAAGTTCGGTAGTGAGCAATTCGCCCGATTTGGGATATATCTTACCATCCTCTTGAAGAAGATTGTTAAATGACTCAATAAAATTGGGGAACAAGTCGAGGAAAGACTTGTCGAATTCATTGTAAAAAGCTTTGCGCTCATCGCGGATGAATTGGTCGGATTTGATGGTTTTATAGATATCGTCCACACGAGAGGCCATGGCCAATTTGGCCAATGAGCGTCTGTATTGTTCCAATTTATCCAAATAGGCTACACAACGATCCAAATAACGGGCAATGTAGACTTCCTTAATCTTACCCGTTTGTGCCAGTTCTTGATTAGTAAACTGCAATTGGTTGTTGGCTCGTTTCAGGTTTTTACGCATGGCCGACAATTTCTTCATCCATCTATATAGATAAAATACGGCAATAATCAGAAATACAGACAAGATACTTACAAAGACAAGCATAATCTTAATGGTCATTTGACTACGTTCTTCCTTGATCCTATATGCTTTGTCTATAATGGGATAGAATTGTGCAACCTCTACATATCTTAAGCTGGCATTACAAGCAACTGCATCATCCATAGAGCAATTCAAATATCGGTAAGCCCGGTCAATGTCTCCGTTCTTATAGATTTGTTGTGCTAACTTCTGTAAGGATGCATACTCGCGGGTAGAAGATTCCAAGTCGATTATGGCTGTTTGAGCTAAATAATGGATTTGCCTTTCAATATCTCCCTTCGTTTCGTAAGCGTTTGAAAGTATATAGTGGATGTATGCCTTCTGTCTGCGGTCGGGTGATTTGGTCAATAAACTATTCAATAATGCGATGGATTCGTCGGTTTTCCCTTGCATCAGCCATTTCTCTGCTTGCACGATGTCCTTGTCTAAACTGGGATCCACGATAGAAAGGATGGAATCACGATAGGCATTGGATTTGTTCCTGTACTTTGTTTTCACCTCTTGGCTGGTGGTATAATCGGCCAACCAACCGTAACAAGCACAACATACCCGATAATAATATTCTAATTCTTTTGTATCAAGTGTTTGGGGATTTATTTTATCCAGTTCTTCCAAAGCTTCGTTGTACATACCCATTACTCCCATCACTTCTGCACGGTTAATGAGTAGTTCGGGGTTTTGTTTGGGGTTTTCCTTCAAGCCGAGCAGGCGAATCCGTTCATTGATATAATAAAGCGATGAATCCGCTTGAAAATGTAGATACGCATTAAATAAGTCACCGCAAATATTGAATTTTTCGCGATTGGAATCGGCTTCATGTAGACGCTTCTTTAATGTGGCAATTTCCGATTCTTTGGACAGGGTGTTTTGTTGCTTGTTTTCAATGACGGTATCCAATTCCTTCAAAATATTTTCGGTGGAAAGGACTTGTGCAAAGGGCTGTCCATAAAATAGTATCAATAATAAGGTTAATATTACAATTCTCATTATTCGGTTCATTTAGGTTCGTGCAAATATAGAAAAGATTATCAAATCAACGAAATAACACGAAATATTTTTCATGGGGACTTATATTTTATTCACATAATATTTAATTCAACTCATTAAAAAGCAAACATTTACGCCATAAAAACGTTTATATTTTCATTCTAAATGCAGAACTTTGTTTCATTACCTCTTAATTTTGCAATTACCAAGTAAATAATTAATGTAAAACCTTTAGATATCATGAAAAGAGTATTTGTCTTTATGGCATTGTTTGCATTCTTCGGATTGACTGGCGCCAAGGCCGCTGTTGTCAAGAAAGTAGCCCCTACTTTTTGGTGGGCAGGTATGAACAACCCCGAACTTCAGATTTTGTTGTATGGGGATAACATTGCATCGCACGATGTGACCATTTCATCGGCAGATGTAGAACTTCGCGAAGTGGTGAAGCAGGAAAATCCCAACTACCTTATATTATATGTAGACTTGTCGGAAGCAGCTCCGCAAACTTTCAACATAATCTTGAAGAAGGGTAAGAAAGAAACAATTGTTCCTTATGAACTCAAAGAACGTCGTGCCAATTCAGCCAATGTGAAAGGTTTCGATGCCAGTGATGTTTTGTATTTGATTATGCCTGACCGTTTTGCTAATGGTAATCCGGATAACGATGTTGTGCCCGGTATGTTGGAAAATAAGGTGGATCGTAACGAACAATACGGACGTCATGGTGGTGACTTGAAAGGAATTGAAAATCATTTGGATTATCTAAATGAATTGGGCGTAACAGCTATTTGGCTGAATCCTACTCAAGAAAACGATATGCCCGAAAGTTCTTACCACGGTTATGCCATTACCGACTATTATCAGGTAGACCGTCGTTATGGTACTAACGATGAATTTCGTCGGTTGGTAGAAAAAGCGCATGAAAAAGGTATGAAGGTGGTAATGGATATGATTTTTAATCATTGTGGCTCCAAGAACTTCATTTTCAGTGATAAACCTTCGAAGGATTGGTTTAATTTCAAGTCGAATTTCGTACCTACCTCATACAAGACAGCCAGTGTACAGGATATTCATGCTTCTGAATACGAATATAAGATAGCTGTTGACGGTTGGTTTACCGAAGTGATGCCCGACTTGAACCAACGTAACCGCCATGTAGCTCAATTCTTGATTCAAAGCAGTATCTGGTGGATTGAATTTGCAGGTATCAATGGTATCCGTCAAGATACTCATCCATATGCCGATTTCGATTTCATGGCCCGTTGGTGTAAAGCGGTGAACGATGAATATCCCGACTTTAACATTGTAGGTGAAACTTGGTTGAACAGCAATGTATTGGTTTCTTTCTGGCAAAAGGATAGCAAGTTGGCTGCACCTCGCAATTCCAACTTACGTACAGTAATGGACTTCCCATTGATGGAACACATGAACAAAGCATTTGATGAAGAAACCAGCGATTGGTCGGGTGGTTTGTATCGTCTGTATGATTACCTTACCCAAGACTTGGTGTATGCCGATCCGATGAGCCTATTGACATTCCTCGACAATCACGATACATCTCGTTTCAGTACTAACGATGAAAAGGCACAAAATCTTACCCGTTACAAGCAAGCCATTACTTTCTTGTTGACAACTCGTGGTATTCCCCAACTCTATTATGGTACCGAAATACTGATGACAGGCGATAAAGGCGAAGGAGACGGTATGCTTCGTAAAGACTTTCCGGGTGGTTGGGCTGGTGATGTACGTAACTGTTTTGAAGCAGCCGGACGTACAGTCAAGGAACAGGAGGCTTTTGAATTTACCAAGAAGATGCTGAATTGGCGTAAGGGTAATGATGTGATAGGTAAGGGTACTTTGAAGCACTACTCTATCAACCAAGGTGTATATGTATACGAACGTAATTACAATGGCAAATCAGTTGTGGTTATTATGAATGGTAACGACCGTGAACAAATCATTGCTTTGGCACCCTATGCCGAAAGTCTGCCCAAGTCACAAGCTAAGGATGTACTTACCGGAAAGATTGTGACATTAGGTAAGGAATTGACTTTAGGCAATCGTCAAATGTATGTGTTGGAGTTCTAAAGGTATTTATATTTTTTAGAGCTTATAATTTCTGTAATTAATTGTATAACAAGTTAATATTATTTAATCTGGTTTTATTTCGTTTATATTTTCATCGGGAAATGAAAAATGAAAGCTAACAAAGCTTATATTTGCATTATCCTAACGGATAAAACCTGGTTAACATTAAATTGATAAAGGCTATGAATATTAGAAAGTATCTTTCATTCGCTGCCATGTTGCTTTGTGCGATAACAGCCGGTGCACAGAAACTCACTTCGCCGGATGGTAATCTCGAAATGAATTTCTCCCTCGATGGTAAGGGCGCTCCTGTGTATGAATTGTTCTATAAAGGTAAGGTGGTTATCAAACCCAGTAAATTGGGCTTGGAACTGAAGAAAGAGGATGTCAACAAGCATACAGACTTTGAATGGAAAGAGGTAAAAGATGCCAGTACCCTTGACATTAAGACTAACTTATACAATGGTTTTAAGATTGAAAAGACTGAAATCACTTCCTTTGATGAAACGTGGGAACCGGTTTGGGGAGAAGAAAAAGAAATCCGTAACCACTACAATCAGTTGGCCGTAACATTGGCTCAACCCAAGAACAATAGGTATATTATTATAGAATTTCGTCTGTTTAACGACGGACTTGGTTTCCGCTATGATTTTCCACAGCAGCCGAATTTGAATTATTTTGTTATTAAAGAAGAACGTTCGCAGTTTGCTATGGCTGGTGACCATAAAGCATTCTGGATTCCTGGCGATTATGACACTCAGGAATATGACTATACTGAATCACGCCTTTCTGAAATCAGAGGCTTGATGAAGGGGGCCATTACTCCTAATTCATCGCAAACTCCGTTCTCGCCTACAGGTGTTCAAACAGCTCTGATGATGAAGACCGACGATGGTTTGTACATTAATCTTCACGAAGCTGCTTTGATTGATTATGCTTGTATGCACCTTAATTTGGATGACAAGAACATGGTGTTTGAAAGTTGGTTGACCCCTGATGTAAACGGTGATAAGGGATATATGCAGACTCCTTGCCATACCCCTTGGCGTACGGTAATTGTAAGTGATGATGCCCGTGACATCTTGGCTTCACGTATCACATTGAACTTGAACGAACCTTGCAAAATAGAAGATACTTCTTGGATTAAGCCGGTGAAGTATGTTGGTGTTTGGTGGGAAATGATAACCAACAAGGGTTCATGGGCCTATACCGATGACTTTGCCAGCATTAAACTTGGTGAAACCGATTACTCTAAAGCTAAACCAAGTGGCAAGCATTCGGCCAATAATGAAAATGTAAAGCGCTACATAGACTTCGCTGCAGAACACGGATTCGATCAAGTGTTGGTAGAAGGATGGAACCAAGGTTGGGAAGACTGGTTTGGATGTAGTAAGGATTATGTATTCGACTTTGTAACTCCGTATCCTGATTTTGATGTGAAGATGCTGAACGCTTATGCAGCTTCTAAGGGGGTAAAATTGATGATGCATCACGAAACATCTTCTTCGGTACGTAACTATGAACGCCACATGGACAAAGCTTATCAGTTTATGGTGGATAATGGATATAACTCTGTAAAAAGCGGTTATGTAGGCGATATCATACCACGAGGCGAATACCACTATGGACAATGGATGAACAATCATTATCTGCACGCTATCAAAAAAGCAGCCGACTATAAAATTATGGTCAATGCTCATGAAGCGGTTCGTCCTACCGGTATCTGCCGTACTTATCCCAACTTGATTGGTAACGAATCAGCTCGCGGTACTGAATACGAATCTTTCGGTGGAAGTAAAGTATTCCATACTACCGTTCTTC
>CAZFDP010000053.1:0-9928 GCA_964518185.1 uncultured Phocaeicola sp.
GATGAGATTAACAGAAGGGACAGGAGCCCTTTGCAGATTTGAGGTCGGGTTGCAAAATTACCCCCCCTGAAAAGGATGTTTACATCTAATTTTCATTGCAATAAAAATTTTGAGTGGATAAATGATTTATCGGCTCAAAATTAGTTGTGTGTTGTCCACTTTTTAGGGACAGCAACATTCTTTTTGTTTGCCGTCCAAACTGTAAACCCTGCTATTGTCTTTACGACCTCATTTGTTACGATAAAATAGGGTGTATCATTACTTTTTGTTACACCCTATTTTATGTCAGCTTTATTGTATTTATCACCCGTTCTTTTGAGCTTTCATGAGGTATCTGCGTACTTCAGCTGGCATATCCTGACTAAGTAATGTATTGTCGGATATGATGATTGTGCCATATTTGGCGCGTGAAGTTGCCACATTGAACAATTCGTTCTCCAGTGAATACCTAAGTGATGTGTTCGGTATCAGGAAAAAACAATAATCCACCGTCAAACCTTGAACCCTGTCAACGGTCTCTATCCGAACTTTATCCGATGTAGTGTCGTTTCCTGTACTCTTGATAACAAAATATTTCTGTAGTTCCCTTACCGTTTCCCTGAATTTGGCCAATATTGCAACCTCAGCCAACGGATTTTCGCCTAGAATCTGCAGTACCTTGTCATAGATATAAGCAAACGCATTGACAGGAGCCTTCTCACCCATGGGTAGCGTCAGCTCTACATGGATAGGGCCACCCTTTTCATTAAGGAAAGGTAAGGTTGACGGAATAGATTTCACCTTGGAAACAGAATGTAAACGGTCATTATAAAATACACCGGTACATTCTGCTGCTCTGTCTGTTAAGCGGAATGTATCGCTGAGCATATATGACGGATATTTAAAATTATCGCAAGCTGTCTCAAATCCCTTGATGATGCTACCCCATTGGAATCTGTTTATAATATCTTCATTGGTAACAACAATCGGTGGCAACTGTTTCTGGTCACCAATCCAGATAACTTTTGTACCAAGTTTAAACGATGCGGCAAGCATTGGAAGGAATGCCTGGCTTGCTTCATCGACAATTACATAGTCATAAGGCTTGTCTGTTGCAAATGTGGCCCACCCACTTGTCAAGTAGAACGTTGCCAATGTCAGTTTACCGGTGGATGCATTGCAGAGATTGTCCTTGACATCATTTAACTGCGGCAATTCATTCAGTTCGTCCACAGTCAAGCTGGTTTTGGAAACCCTTCCCTGTTTAAGGAACGGTTGCAAGTCCTCTTTCTTGGCTAGTTCCATCAGTGCCTGATTGGTCAGCGCTGTAAAGAGGACACTCTTGTTATCAGAAAGCAGCTTGCCTGCCAACTGTGCCATTCTGAATGTCTTCCCTGTCCCCGGGGGACCCTGAACAATGATGCAGTCTTTTTCCTGCAATCGTTCCATAAGCTTATCTTTCAGTTCTTTCTCTACAGATATATATTCGGGATTCCAATTGTCAGGAGATTCTGTAAAATCAAGAACGGGCTGTATCTCTTTGCAGACTGTATCCCTTACGAGAGTGATAAGATTCAGTAGATATTGTAGTGGAGGGTCTTTCGGACCGAATGCTATGATAGGACATTCTTTCTCAAGCAATGCTGCAAATTCTAATGTCAGATTCTTTATACCTAACAGACAGAATTCACTTTCTTCTGATTTTTGCAACCATACACATAAGGCATCTGAGCATGTCCGTTGATAATTTTTTCGCAGGGATGCCCAGGTGTTATTGCCCCAATTTCTAAAACTACCCATCTCACCAATCAGGTAAGAGGCTGTCCAAAACGTGTTTTTGCGTGGCATAACATCCGATTTACGTACTTTGAATATGGCAATACCGGATGGTTGCAGTTTGATAAATCTGCCTACAAACACCGCTCCTCGTTCTTTCAGGACATGCGCTTTAGTACATACCAGCTCCTCATACTCTTTTAACTGTGTCTGCAGTTCTGTATTGAGAAAATTTTCGTAATCTGCTCTTGTATATTTCATACTCAAATCTCATTATCGTCAAACAAACTCTGTATTCCTTCGGTTCTGGAGTCCATTCCGAATGACCTGACGGTGTCAAAGGCGTTGTATCGCGGATTCTTTACGGCAAAAGTGGTACGCTTGACGTATTGGAACACCTTGCTCAGGGCAGCATAGTAATGTTTCGGTGTGTAGGCCGTATCGAAGATGAGATTGACATTGGAATCCTTGTTGAATATCTCATCTGCTGTTACACTATGCACACTATCCCCATCCCAAACCATCAGCACATTCTTACTGTCGGATGTAAGAAATTCGAAGTCGGTAGCGCTTAGATAAATATAGCCGCCTTTGGCACTTTTGATGACCATGTTTATCAACTCACCCTGAGGATTGACAATGTTGCTGACCCGATTAAACGACTGCCATTGTCTGTTGTCGTCATCGGCCAAGGAGTCATTCTGTCTCCAATTGGTACAATTGTAGCCTTCACTCTGAAGCTTCGTACGGATGACGAATTCAGCCTCCCGATGAGCCGCTGCCTGTTGTGACTGTGACAGCTTATCGCGGTCTATGACAGCTCCTTCGGATTCTACGAAAGCATCCTGGGCATACATGTGTAGCTCGTTCATCGTTGTGACAGATTGTCTGTCCCATCCCGAATCGGCTGTACTGTTAGTTCCGGCATCATCTATCCATTCACCATATTTCGCAAGATACTTTTTCAACAAGGAGTCCTTTTCGCTGATTATATCGTCCTTCCGGCGATTCTCTTCCGTTAGGTTCTGTATGACAGCCATGTTCTGCGCTATCTGGGATTCTTTTTCTTTCAATGTACTGGCAGAGACCATAAACAGGCTTACCCAATCGTTCCGGGTAAACGGTATATTGGTATTGTCGCAGAGCCCCAGGAGAATGTTCTCCATATTGCAGTCCTTAGTATTGACATACAAATGCTTTTCGTTGCCTAAGGTAACATACCTAAAATCGCCGTCATATTCAGTATACAAGTGGCAATTGGCAAAGTACATACGCTTGGGCATTTTTCCATCCACGCAGTGAATACGAATTTTGTCCCGTACAAACCGGATATATTTGGCATCATCCCATTCTGGGTAAGCACGGTAATCATCCATATAATTCAGGCTTGAGACCCTAAGAAGGGAAAAGATTTGTTTCAGTAATGTTACCTGCTTGTCTTTGACGAACGGTCCAGGCAGCTTGACACACCAGTTTAAAAAAGCGTTCAGCACCGTTTTAAGTTCGTTAGAAAGAGTGGACGGTAGTTGATAAGCTTCATTGTTTATGAAAGCCAGACGCAACTTGACTTCAAACGATTCCCGGCTGCATACACCCAATGACAGAAGATACTTCAAGCGGTCATCATTGTTCGCCCAAGATGCAATTTCCGGTGCCAGCCGCTCGTTTTCTAACGTCACATCCTCGGCATTGATGAATTTGTCCGTTATCTGTTGGCTTTGAAGAAAACGAAGAGAGGGTCTTAGTACATCTATGGAGCGGTCGAAGCAATAGGTAAGCACACCATCTACAAATGTCCGGTTAGTCATTTTAATGTAAATCGGGGTCAGCCTGAATGCCCCTGCAACTTGGTTGGCAAGGAGGATGAACACGCTTTGTGTTGTGCAAAGATTGTTCACTCCAATTAATCGGTTGAAGACATTGTTCCAAGAAAGTGGGGACAAAGCAAACAATTTACCGTTTTCCGGTATGTCGGACAGTATAGCCTTTACATGGCTGAAAGTCGAATAGTCATATTGTGAAGGTAATAGCTTTGACAAAGGGAAGTTGAAAGTACGTGCCCCCACAGTCAGTACAACATCATCACTGACGGTAAATTGGTTGAACGGTTTGTCATCCACGTACATTTGTGTTTTTAGGGTACCTGTGGGATATCCTGTGGACAGCGCCAGCCGAATCACCCTATACTGCATGGATTCTCTGTTCAAATTTGTATCCAAACAGATTCTACCATATTTTTGTATGAATAACGGGGAAGCACCACCACCTTGTTCTATGACATTCAACAAATCAGATGTGGCACCATATTTATTAATCAATGCAGCTGTAAAATTAGCAGTCCACAATTGATTGAACTTCTGATAAAGGGCGGTAAAGCCCACACTTTCAAATTCGGAGATGCGCTTCTGTATTATTTCGCTAAAAATTTTCTCTTCGGGTATTAAGTAATTCAACAACCCATCGTAACATTCATTGTTATCTATCAGATACGGATACAACCAGGCAGGATAATCATCCGTTGCAGCAGCCATTGCCCCCAATGCCCGGAAAGTGCCTGTTCTGTTCTTGAAAAGAGGAAGCGCTTTCAGTTTGGCTTCGCCTACTCCCATAAAACCCTTGAGAGCATCGAAAAGTCTTTTTCGACTACCATGGTTCAAAACAGAAAAATCAGCTGACGCTATTCTTTCAAACACAGCCGAGGAATCATTCTTGCGTATCCAAGGGAAGAACGGATGGTCAATGTGCAGGTCATTGTCCGTACAGACAAAACCCAGCCTTGACAGTTCGTCCTTAATAGGGTTAATATTGGAATCTGCTATTATATAGCCGGCATTATGGACTTCGGTTACGGACATATAGCAATTATCCACCTTAAACAACGGTAATTGGGTGATGAATGTATGGATAGCCTCTTTGTTACGGTCCGTATAGTGAGTCGTCACCCATTTGCAAACTTGCAGATTGTTTTCATGGGTTGTAGTCATTAACCAATCATTGAATGACCGGTTGCCGGTCAATGCGACAATCACGTCATGGGCAGTCTTAGAATCAACAGAAGTGAAAACTTCTGATTTGAGGATGGAACTGTCTATTTTGTCTGAAGGCAAACATTTGTCTGGTGCTATCCATTCGCAGAACAGCTTTGCCCCTACCAGACGTGAAAAACCGCTTCTGTCAATAATTATCTCATCCTGTTTGGATAGTCCCCCATTCTGATTCAAGATGAAAGGTTCCGTTTCAAGCGCCTGTCTGTATGCATCATTGAAATGTCCGGCCAACTGGGCGGTATCTGTCATGCTTTCGTCAAAATACTCTGTTATAAGAAGATTCAGTGCATTTGGGTCCTGCCGTTTGCATAAGGAGGCACACCAACGTACCAGGTGGTGTGCTATCTGCTGCATCAAGTAGAAATTCCACGGATTATCACCCAGAATGCGCTGACGTGGCGGGTCCAATATAAAATTGGCGTTGACATAGAACGGGAATCTGAAATCCTTGACCAATGTTGGCAGGAAGGCAAACATGGAAATGCCGATGTCGGCACCAACAGGTTTAACCAACCCTTTCGTTGAAATGGGTACAGCGAACGATAGTGTTGTAGAACTATTTATGGCTATTTTTTTAGGAATGCTCTCCAGCTCATGATTTTTCAAGTCGATGAACTTGGCTTCTATGATTTTGCCTGTCTCTTCGTCCTTCTTGTCTACCTTGATGCGTATATCTATGCCGTTTTTTTCGAAGGCATCGTCATTGACGGCTATGTCGAAATCCTCGCGTCTGAAATATTCGACGCGGTTGTCGTTGAATGAATTCTTGAGAGTGATGATGCCGTCCTTTACAGCCTTGCTGACCGACTTGCCGTTGAAATCGATGCGTTTGGTATTCCGTAGGAACAACATGAAATGCGGACTGCTGATAATGTCGTCAATGGCTCGTGCATAACCGTTGGTCCCTCCAATCTTGTTTGCACCCAGTTTAAGTGCGATTGACACATTGGAAAGGGTAAAGTCATTGCCCAAAACTTCGGGAAACTGGTCTACCCAAATAGGCTCAAGTTGCCAGGGTATGTCAGCCACCCCCTTGAAACCGTTGTATTCGCTCTTGAACTTATGTAGGAAGAACTTTTGCTGTTCATCGGTCGTTAGTCCATTGACCAGAAAATAGAATTCCTTGAAGTCTGTGAACCGTGAGTCGCTCCTGTCGAACTTAAACCGATAGCCACCCGTACTGATGAATACCTTTTCAGAGTCGGTAAATACGGACTTGAATCCGATGCCCTTATATCCAGTCTTGTTCTCGTTGGCCTTCTTTGTCCCGTTGGCTGCAGAAGTAATGGCTTCAAAGTCATCTTTGTCAAAGCTGTATCCGTTATGTCGGATGACCAGATAATCATCTACGGTGGACACGTTGACCAACACGCCTTTTTCTGCTGCTGCATCATCGGCGTTCTGTATCAGTTCAAAGAACATGCGGTCCTTTGAAGAGTACATATTCTTGCCGACCTCTGCCAGAAGGTGTGCTGTCGCCACGTTGCTGGCAGGTGAAGTGAACTTTTCGAACGTCAGGTCAACATCCGTCCGGTAAGGGTTGTCAACGGGAGTACAAGCCGTCACGTAGAACTGGAAGAGTTGGTTACGCTCTCGTCTGATGTCTTCGGGAACCATACCCAACTTAACCCGATAAAAACTGTTCTCAACTACTGTATTGCAGAATTTGTCAGTGACGATAGCTCTGAGATTGTATCCGTAGACAGGGTCAATCAGCAGTTTGCCTTTCTGTCCTTCATGGTCGGAGTAAAGGCACTCAATAAACATGCCATATGGATATCGTCTGGCCAGTCCGATAAATATATCCGACTGATGTCCTGCATGTGCCAGCAACTTTTTCAATGAGAGTTTATAAAGCTCGTCGTCATAAGGTTTCTCACTGAGGTGTTTGAGACTGAACAGGAGATTGTCATCTTTACGCTCCAAGAATACAGCATTGATGGTTTCACCTACAAAGACCAAATCCTGGAGATTGGCAATTTCGTTCCAATTGATATCTTTCTTGTGGATAATCCCTCTGATGTCATCGTCGACTTTTATGTAAATCTTATTGGGAAGCACTTGGACAACCTCTGTACCGAATACGGTCCCCGGTTCATATTTCTTCACGAAATCATCCAAGAGAGCCATTATTCGCGGCTTTTGTTGTACTCTTTCGACATCTTTCATGCTCAAATATAACCTTTGCTTCTGGTCATCAATTTTGGTGACGGCAACCTTTATCTTTTCTGTCACTACTACCTTATCATTGTCAAACTGTTGCCTGAAATCCTCTGTAAAATAGTTTTTGTTGATAAACCATTGGATAAAATGGCCGGTTGATACGACAATCCCGTCTTCCTTCACTTCATCGATGACAACCCACAGGATATCATCCGTTTTCATATTACGAACCTTGGCCTGCCAAACAGCTGAAGGCATCGTACTGGCTATTGTATACTTACCCCGTCCCTGGCAGTCCTTTAACAATACAACATCCAATACCTGTCCCTCTTTGAATCTTTCGGATGAGCGGTTCTTGATTGAGACTCTGGCCTCGAATCCTACATCGACAGTGATATGGCCGTAAGCAACTTCTGTCACATATCCCTGGACTAGCCTGCCTTTCACAAAACCACTTGCCAGACGTGTGCGGGAAATCGTAGCGCTATGGGTCGCCATATTTAATTGTGTCACTTTGGCAAGTATCTGCCTACCCACCCATTCAGAATAGTCTTCAACGGTCGCCATTGTCAAATCATACTTGTTCAAATGGACGGCCAGACCATTCACATCAACTGTAAAGCCGAAATGTTCATGATAGTTCGTTATGGTACCTACAACAGGAATGCCACTACTATACAGTTCTTCCAACCTGTTCCATTTTGGCCATTGGGCCATATTCAGTGGAAAATTATTCTTTTTCATAGGACGGGGTTAATAAAAGTGCATATATAGTCCCGGATGTCAGTCAATACCGTAAATTGCGGTCATTCGACGTATTTCGTCTACCATGATATTGCGCAGATGTTCCGGACTTTCTACGCAAACGTCACATCCCCATTTCAGGAGGATAGGCTTCATGCGCATATAGTCCTTCACAAATATGCTGACATAGCCGAACTCGTCATCTTCGCGTTCGGTTAGCACCTTCTGTGAATGGTGCAGCGGTTCGCTCAGCATTCGCTGGAACGGCTTCTTCGGGTTACCCGGTGTTTCAACTGTCTTCCGTACTTTCAGAATGACTTCTGTACAATCTTCGACATCTATCAGGAATCCTGGTGCATCGAATGTCACACGATTGAAGAACACCTCGTTGTTATAGTCAAGTCCCAGTTCCTTGGCACTATAATATTTGATTGGCTTTTCAAAGTCCGTCACATCCTGTACACGGTGTACAATAAGATTCACCAAGGTATATTCATCCGGTTTATGGAATTCGATGCTACGGCTACGTCCGTAAATCATCAGCTTATTGCCCACCTTACGGATATAGTGTGGATGGAACTCCAAATCGTCCGGCTTGTCATAATGAAGGGCCTGATACGACACTTTGACTGCCTTTCTGTAGATAATGGCATCCGCGAACTTCAGCAGGAGTTCCCGTTCCCGTTCCGTCTTTATTTCATAATCCTTTGTGAACTCATAGATAGAACTTTCAATGCAGATAAAGGGACCGTCCGGCTTGTACATCGCCTTGATTTCCTTTTCTTTGGCATTGATTATTTGCTCTCTTGCCTTGATTGCATTTTCTTTTACCTTGCTTGTTTTGGTTTCATCCGCCAAGATTCTCTTTACTTCCAGATTTATGTTATATTTGGGATTTTCTTCCCTAAATGCCACCCATGCCTTTTCACTCACATCATTGATGCGATTACGGATTGATGACATGGTATCGAAATCCATTGTACCCTTGATAAATTTAAATACACCTTTATCTATAGGCAATTCACGTTTCAAGGTGGTGATAAGCTTATAATCTTCTGTTATGCCTTTATAGCCTTGATAACACATTTGATTGTTTATTCTTTTGTGCACCACAGTCTTCTGGATTTTTTTCAGAGCTTTGTTGATACCTCTTATCACAAGGTCATAGACTACATAGTCCGTAGTATACCATTTCGGGTTATTGACAATCTTTTCCTGTTTGTCCAAAATATAGTCTTCAATTGTATCTGTCGGGACAAAACCGCCCTCTTCAGATTTTATAGATGAATTTTCATTCAAGGCTTCTTCAAGTACCTCGCAGACTATAAGATGCAGCACTCTTGGTTTCAATCTAAACAAGTCATACTTAGGAGCTGTTTTACTAAGTTTAATATTCATGTATTCTTGAGCCATGGCATTTGGATTTAAAATTGCTATCAAAATTCTAACTATCGCAAAGATAGCATATTTTTCGCAAAAATACTAGAATGTGCCAAACAATAGGGGAATTAATATAAAAAGGAGGTGTTTCCTTTGTTCGGTAACCTCCTTTTGCTATCAAACCGTATGAAAACGATGTGTTTTATTTGAAATATCGGTCAACGTTCTGTTTGCCTTTATCTACAGACAATTTACTTTTCCATGGTGGTGATAAGTTTATAATCTTCTGTGATGCCTATATAGCCCTTATAACACATATGATTGTTTATCCTTTTGTGCACCACAGACTTCTGATTTTTTTTCAGCCTATTGTTGATACCTATTGTTATAAGGTCATAGACTTTATAGTCTGTGGTATACAAAGCAGGGTTATCCACAATTTTGTTTTGTACATTGGCGATGTGAACTTTGATTGTATCTGTTCGCACAAAACCGCCCTCTTCAATTTCTACAGATGTATTTTCTTTCAGAGCTTCTTCAAGTAACTCACATATTATAAGGTTCAGCACTCTCGGAGGCAATTTCCCCAGGACACTCTTAGGCGCACTTTTATCAAGTGTAGGTGCACTCTCACTAAGTTTAATATTCATGTATTCTTGAGCCATGGCATTTAGATTTTAAATTGATATCAAAATTCTAACCATCGCAAAGATAGCACATTTTTCGCAAAAATACTAGAATGTGCCGAACAATAGGGGAATTAATTTCAAAAGGAGACGTTTTCTTTGTTCGGTCAGGGACACCTTATAATACTTAACCTTGTGATGATTCCCTCAATC
>CAZFDP010000054.1:0-9921 GCA_964518185.1 uncultured Phocaeicola sp.
CTTCCTTATACATGTGGTTCACTGCATTACCACCGCCACCACCTACACCAATCACTTTAATGATGCAAGAATTCTGAGCAGGGAAATCGAATGGCATTATATTGTTTTCGTCAGACATATTCTATCTATAATTATAAAGTAATGTATTCGGGTTAATTAATCTTCTTCAAGAATTTTGCCAAGGATTCCGGCTATTTTTTTCCCGAATCCATTTTCTTCTTTCGACTTCTTGACTTCTTTTTCTAAGGTTGTGATGATTTCTTCCTTTTCGGGTATATTCATCTTTTTGGCTTTATCCAATCGCTTCAGTGCATCCTTGAATTTCTTTTCATCTTTCAAATCGGATGCTTCTTTGATAAGCTTATCGCATTCGGCCTTACGATTCTTTTCGGCTTCAGCTGCTTCTTTCTTGGCTTTTTCTTCGGCCAAAGCGGCTTCTTTCGCCTTTTGTCTTTGCAATTCTTCCTGACGACGAACTTCTTCCATACTTTCGCCTTCTTCGTTGAAAAGTTGGTTTTCTACGATGTTGCGTATAGGCTCCTTAACCGGCTTGGGTACCACTACCTCGGGAATTGCCAGACAGCAGTTTTCTTTGCCGGCAGCCAAAAGAGCGATGAGGGTATTGTTACTTCCGTCTTTGCTTACTTCCACTCCTTTGAGAACATGTTGTGTTTCTTTAGCAAAACGTATTTTTTGAATCTTGGTACGTTTGCCAAAGGCTTCTTCCATATTACTGATATTGGCGGCTCCACCGGTGAGTATAGCTCCAGCCAGCAGGTTGTTTTCATAACCTGATTGGGCGATTTGGTAAGCTACATTGTCCAATATTTCGTTCATACGTGCTTCTACAATATCTTCCAACAATTGTGCTTGGATACTGCATCGGTTGTCGAGGGCATATACTTTGCTCTCATCGTATTCTTCTGTTGGCTCTACGTAGGCTTTACCGTATTTGATTTTCAGTGCTTCTGCATCTTCCTCTTCTATTTGTTGGCTACAAATGTCTTTGGTGATGTTGTTTCCTCCCAAAGGGATAACAGCCAAATGGCGGAGAATGTTGTTCTTGTATACCGATACAGTGGTTGTATCTGCACCAAAATCTACCAATACGCAACCGGAACGTTTTTCATTTGGAGTAAGGATAGCATCAGCTAAAACAAGAGGGGCTATCAAATCTTCAGCATCGTCGGCAATGCCGATGGTGGCTTGTTCAAAACATTGCTTGATGTTTTGTTTGATACTGCTCCGTGCAATAATGTTCAAAAAGCGTGCTTCGATATGATCGGTCTGCACACCCACCGGATCCGTAGCAAGGTCGAGTCCCACCTTATATTCTTGTGGGGCAACTCCCAAGATTTGATAACCCACAATCGGTGTCATACGGTTGCTGTCCATGAGCGAATCAATAAGTTCCTGGGATATTTTGGTCTCTTCTTCCAAATGACGCACTTCGGTATTGCGTATGGTGCGGAGTGACTGCCCGGCTACACCAACATAGACTTTACCGATAGAAGCCTTCAAAGTCGTTTCCAACTTTCGGATAATCGAAGTAAGGCTTTGTGTCGTTTTATCAAGGTTATAGATTACACCTTTTCGGATGCAATCCGACGAGTTTTCATTAGCAGCTGCTAATATCTGTATGCTTCCGTCTGGAAGTTTTTTCCCTGCAATACCGGTAATCTTTGATGAGCCCAGTTCTATTGCTACAATGAAGTCGGTTGTTGCCATATCTTAGTTCTCTTTTTTGGTACAAATAATCTGGTTGTCAAATTCTAAACTGATGCGGCTGTACTTGTTCCAGCCTATTTGGTTGAGTCCTTTCTTATAGAAAGTCTCCAACCGGTCGAACTTCAATTCGTAGTTCCCCGGTTTCCCAAGGAATATGATGTGTTCACCCACTCTGGGAACCAGTTCCAATTCTTTGGAAGGGGTAACATGAATCTGTTGCACTTGTGCTTGCCATAAAGGATGTTTTTGTAAGAAAAGCCCAAATTCATACAATTCTTTAGTGGCAAAGTTACGGTCTATTTCTCCGGTAACTACCGCTACATTGGCAGTACTGGCCGATAGGGGCATAGTTTTGCCTTTCTCATCTATGTAATAGTTCTCTCCGTTACTGGCCATTATTCGTAATATGGGTAGACGTTGTGTTACTTCAATACCTATCCGGAAGTTGGGAGTACGATAACATTCTACATGATCTATTAACGGATGTTGATTGAGCTTTTCTTCAATCTCACGGGTGTTGATCAAATTCATATCTTTCCCAATGGGGGAGACTTTCTGATTATTCAATATCTTCAGAATCTCTTGCTTGGTAATGAATCCATAGTCAATACTGTCGTTGATAACCAATTCCATACCTTTGCAAGTCTGTCCAACAGGTTTGGCATTGAGTATAGTAACAGCTACTACCAAGTAGGCCATTAACAGCAACAGAAATAGGAGTATGAATATCTTTTTTACCATTTTTACTAACTGTTTTTAGTTAATGCTTAACAATGTATTACAAATTTGCGGCACATAGTTGTCTATATCGCCTGCTCCCAATGTTATCAATACTTCTATCTTTTTTTCTTTCAGTACATTGACAATGTCTTCTTTCCGGCAGATACTTTTCTCTATACCTGGTCGCAAGTGATCATATATCAATTGACTGCTGACACCTTCTATAGGGAGTTCCCGTGCCGGATAGATTTCTGTCAGGATAACCTCGTCAAGTAATGAAAGACTGTCGGCAAATTCCTGATAAAAGTCCCGTGTGCGAGTATATAGATGCGGTTGGAAAACAGCTGTCAGTTTCTTGTCGGCATAAAGTGCACGCATGGACAAAATGCTTTGTCTGATTTCTTCCGGATGATGGGCATAGTCGCTTAGAAAGACAACCTTATCGCTCTTGATCTTAAAGTCGAAACGACGGTCCACTCCATGGAAGGAAGCCATGGCCTGTTTGATTTCTTCATCGGTAGCACCACTGATTTGAGCCAATGCCATAGCCGCAATACCATTTTCTATATTGATGGCTACGGGTACGCCCAATTGTATATTAGGAATATTACCTAACGGAGATACATAGTCAAAGAAAATTTCACCGTTCCCGATACGGACATTTTCGGCGTGGAAGTCTCCTTCTTCGCGTGAATATGTATAGAGCGTTACTCCTTCTTGTAAACGGGGTTCCAATTCGATACCTTTCCGCATAATCAAAGCACCACCTGGTTGGATAAGGGAAGTGTAATGGGCAAAGCTTTCCAAATACGCTTCTTTAGTTCCGTAGATATCCAAGTGGTCGGCATCAGTGGCGGTAATGATTGTGGCAAATGGAGAAAGCCAATGGAAAGAACGGTCGAACTCATCGGCTTCTATCACTACATAATCGCTCTTGTTGGATAATAATAGGTTGGTACCATAATTTTTGGAGATACCTCCCAAGAAAGCATTGCATTCCACATGCGATTGGTGAAGCAAATGGGCCGCCATGGTCGACGTGGTCGTTTTACCATGAGTACCTGCTACACAAAGCCCTTTGCCTGAACGGGTCAGCATTCCCAATACTTGTGAACGTTTCTGGATGGTGAAACCATGTTCGCGGAACCAGGTGAATTCAGTATGCGATGCCGGTATGGCCGGTGTATAAATAACCAAAGTCGTTTCTTTGTTACGGAAGTCGTCTCCTATCAAAGTAACTTTGTCTTCGTAGTGGATGAGTGCACCTTCTTCAATAAGTTTTTCGGTCAACTCGCTTGGAGTACGGTCATAACCGCCCACTTTCTTGCCTTTAGACAAAAAGTAACGTACCAGTGCACTCATTCCGATACCACCGGCACCGATAAAATAGACAGCTTTTAATGCATTAACATCCATGTTCTTTCTTATATTGCTCCGCCAATTTGATAACCTCTTTGGCTATGACATTTGCCGAATCGGTAAATGCCAGTTTGGATATGTTCGTACTTAAATTCTTCAGTAATGCAGGATGGTTGACTGTTTCAATGGCTTTGTCAACCAATAATTCCTTCGCTTCGGCATCCTTTACGTAAAGAGCTGCATTCTTGTTTACCAAAGCCAACGCATTTTTGGTTTGGTGATCTTCGGCTACATTGGGCGAAGGTACTAATATGACAGGTTTCCCAAGCAGACAGAACTCGGAGATGGAACCGGCACCGGCCCGACTGATAACCAAATCGGCAGCACTATAAGCTGTAGCCATATCGCTGATAAAATCCGTTACATGTAGCATAGGTAATTCTCCTGCTTGTGCTACAACAGCACGGGCCTCCTCAATATATATTTTGCCTGTTTGCCAAATGAATTGGATACCCGATTCTTTTATCTTATCCAAATTGCTCATTAGGCATTGGTTAATGGTACGTGCACCTAAACTGCCTCCTAAAATCAATACGGTTTTTTTTGCGGGATCCAAACCGAATGTGCGGATGGCTTCTTCTCTTGTGATGTTGTGTCCCAATAATCCTTGTCGAACAGGATTGCCGGTCAGTATAATTTTGTCCTTGTCAAAGAAACGCTCCATACCTTCGTAGGCTACGCAAATCTTTTGGGCTTGTTTAGCTAATAACTTATTGGTTACTCCTGCATAAGAATTCTGTTCTTGTAATAACGTAGGAATGCCCATACTTCCTGCTACTTTCAAAGTGGGGCCACTGGCATAACCACCTACACCTACTGCGGCATGTGGCTTAAAAGCCTTGACGATACTGCGAGCCATACGTTGGCTTTTGAATAACTTGATCAAAACAGGTATGTTCTTTAATAAATTCTTACGGTCAAACCCTGCAACAGGAAGACCTTTTATAGGATATCCGGCAGCAGGTACACGGTGCATTTCCATTCTGCCTTCAGCTCCTACAAATAGGATTTCTGTATCAGGAAGCATTCCCTTGATGGCATTGGCGATGGATACGGCAGGAAATATATGTCCGCCAGTACCTCCTCCGCTGATGATAATTCTTAAATTCTTTTCCATAATCTTTTCCTCCTTACTAAAATTCCTCGTTGCTCTTTTCTTCCTTTTGTTCTGTATTGATTAGCTCACGAGCCTGAACAACCAAAGCCTGAGCGGCTGCTTGTAATTTCTCATCCGCAATCTGTTCCTCTTCCATTTTGCGTTGTTCTTCCTTTTGGATGACATAACGGCTTACGCTCAGAATCATACCGATGTAGGCACAATTTATCAATGTGGAAGTTCCCCCCTTGCTGATGAGTGGTAACGGTTGTCCGGTAACGGGGAATAATCCCACGGCTACCATCATATTCAACATAGCCTGGCATACCAATAGCATGGCTATACCCATAACTAAAAAGGCTGGAAAATATTTGTCGCAACGTTTGGCTATTCTTCCGGCACGTATCAATAGCCATAAATATAGCATTACGATAAAGGCACCTCCCAACAATCCTAACTCTTCGATTACAATAGCGAAAATAAAGTCCGAAAAAGCTTGTGACAAGAAATCGCGTTGTACACTGTTGCCAGGCATTTTCCCTATTACATGACTTGTGGCTATAGCTATGTTGGCATGAGCAATTTGTGCATCTTTATCAATGTCATATTTAGCGGCTGGTACGGCTTCTTTATCCTCGAAGAATCCTTTGATACGGCTTTGCCAGGTTTCTACACGATGGAGCCCCGGTACTTTATTATATACGGAAGCGGGTGTAATCATAACAAGGCTGACACCTATGGTAAGTACGATACCGATAAATGCAACCAGTTTGCCCAATTGTTTCCAAGGAATTCTGCCGATGAGCATCATGAGAAATACAACACCAAACAATAGAGCAGCTGTAGAACCGTTTTCGGGCGCAATCAAAACGAATACAATACCAATAATCCAAATGATGTATTTGAATGCTTTGGGGTTGGCTCCATCTTCTTCCTGAAATTTGGACAGAATAAATGCTGTTACAATAATAACTGCCATCTTGGCCAATTCGGAAGGTTGGAACTGGATACCGAAGAAAGTCATCCAACGGGCTGCACCATTCACTCGATCGCCGGTAATGATACCCATTCCCATGACAAATATAAGCAAGATGCATGATAGGGGTAAAAGGAAGAAAGGCAGCACACTGAAATATTTGCATGGGATGTTGTGTACCAATACAACGATGACAGCACCCACCATCAGTATTACACTATGTTGGGTGATGGGTCCCCAATGGTCGCCACTCTTGTAAGTCAGTGTACTGGCTGCGCTGAAGACTTCTACTACGGAAATCAAACAAAGAAACAGGAAAATGATCCATATCACTTTGTCGCCTTTGAATAAATCTTTAATCAGACCCATGACGTTTCAGATTTCTTATAAATTTCTTACACATTCCTTGAATTGTGTTCCTCGGTCTTCGTAACTTTTAAAAAGGTCGAAGCTGGCACAACAAGGACTTAATAATACTGTTTCTCCTTTTTTTGCCATTTGGTAGGCTGCGTTAACAGCATCTTTCATACTTTGTACATCGGCAACGGGTAAACCGAACTTGTCGAAGAACTCGTGTAGCTTTTCATTATGAAGACCCATATAAATCAGGCCAACACATTTCTCTTTTACCAAATCGGCTATTTCGTTATAGTCATTCCCCTTATCTTTACCTCCTAAGATAAGAATGGTCTTGGTCTTCATGCTTTGCAATGCATACCAGCAAGAATTGACGTTTGTGGCTTTGGAATCGTTGATATAGTCTACCCCACGTACCCGGCAAACTTTTTCCAAACGGTGTTCTACTCCTTCAAAATCGCTTAATGCTTCGCGAATACATTCTTTACGGATACCCGCCAAATTAGCCGATATACCAGCAGCCATAGAATTGAACAAGTTATGTGTACCGGTCAATGCCAGCTCTTCTTGCTCCATGTTAAAGGCTATTGGCCCTGCAAAGTGAACCTGATGGTCTTCTAAATAGGCTGCATTACCTTCCTCTTTGTTCTCGGCAAAAGGATAGTAGTGTCCGTGAATGCCGTATTTATGTAATTCCTTTTGAATGATAGGGTCATCATTCCAGAAGACAAAGGCATCGTCGTCTGTCTGGTTTTGGATGATGCGGAACTTGGCATCCACATAATTCTGCATGTCGTGGTCGTAGCGATCCAAATGGTCGGGAGTGATGTTCATCAACACCGCAATGTTGGCATGAAACTTGTACATATTGTCCAATTGGAAACTGCTTAACTCTATAACATAATAGTCATAGTTGCATTCTGCTACTTGATAAGCCAAACTTTGTCCAATATTGCCAGCTAAACCTACGTTTAACCCGGCTTTCTTGAATATATGATAAATCAGCGAGGTAGTAGTAGTCTTACCATTACTACCCGTAATACAAATCATCTTGGCATTGGTATAACGTCCGGCAAACTCGATTTCCGAAATGATGGGTGTCCCTTGTTCTCTTAGTTTAAGAATCATAGGCGCATCATTGGGAATACCGGGGCTCTTAATGATTTCGTCGGCATTCAGAATAAGTGATTCCGTATGTTTGCCTTCTTCCCATGCAATGTTTCGTTCGTTTAACATTGCCTTGTATTTATCTTTAATGGCAGACATGTCCGATACAAACGTATCGAATCCTTGTTTCTTGGCCAAAACGGCTGCACCGGCACCGCTTTCTCCTGCTCCTAATATGACAATTCTTTTAGCCATTCTTTATAGTTGTTATCTGATTTTCAATGTAATGATGGTTATAGCTGCCAATATAATCGTGATAATCCAAAAACGAACCGTAATTTTGGATTCATGATATACGTTAGTAGGCTTTGTAAACATGTAAGAGCATTCCGGATCCAACTGAGCCATGGTTACACGGAAATGGTCATGGATAGGAGTACGCTTGAATATACGTTGTTTCTTTCCTTTCTTTTTGCCTGATTGGAAGTACTTTACTTGTAGAATAACCGATAGGTTCTCAATTAAGAAAATACCACAAAGAATCGGTATCAACAATTCTTTATGAATGATGATGGCAAAAACGGCAATAATACCTCCAATGGTCAGACTACCGGTGTCGCCCATGAATACTTGAGCTGGGAAAGCATTGTACCAAAGGAAGCCTATTAATGCTCCGATAAAGGCACAGATAAAGATAACAAGTTCTTCGCTCCCCGGTATAAACATGATGTTCAGATAGCTGGCATATTCTATGTGACTGGATACGTATGCCAATATACCTAAAGTTAGTCCGATGATTGCTGAATTGCCTGCAGCCATTCCATCCATACCATCGTTTAGATTAGCTCCGTTAGATACTGCAGTTACAACAAAAATGGTAACTAAAACGAAAAGAATCCAGCCGGCAGTTTGGGCATGCTCGCCCATGAAACCGACTAAATCTGCATAATCCAAGTTGTTGTTCTTGAAGAATGGGATGGTGGTTTTCGTTGATTTTTGATCTTGTGCCTTGTGGATAACCTCAACAATTTCTCCTCCTTTCTGAACTTCTACATTCTCACGGATAACTACGTTTGGACTGAGGTACAGAGTGAGCCCAACAATGAGCCCCAACCCAACTTGGCCAATGATTTTGAATTTTCCGTGCAATCCTTCCTTGTCTTTACGGAAAGTCTTGATATAATCGTCCAAAAATCCAAGTGTGCCTAACCAAAGAGTTGTGATGAGCATCAATATCATGTATATGTTATGCAACTTACCTAATAATAAACAAGGTATCAGGGTGGCGAAAATAATAATGATTCCCCCCATGGTAGGAACTCCTTTCTTGTTGACATTAAAAGGGTCGATGGATGCATCTCGTTGTACTTCGGTGATTTGCTTCTTTTTGAGCAATGAAATGAAGTATTCACCAAAAATCGTCGAAATCAATAATGCCAGAATGATTGCCACAAGTGAACGGAAAGACACATATCCAAACATACGTGCTCCCGGGAAATCAATCTGCTCCAAGTATTCAAATAAATAGTATAACATTTTTTCTTCTTTTATTCGTTGTCAAATATTTCACGTATCACTTCCTTGTCATCAAAATGATGTTTCACTCCTTTAATGTCTTGGTAATTTTCATGCCCTTTACCTGCCACTAAAATAACATCACCTGTTTGCGCAAACATACAGGCTGTTTTGATGGCTTCTTTGCGGTCGACTATGCTTATTGCTTTTTTCAGTTCGTCTTTACTTAATCCCCCCAACATATCATTTATGATGTCCTGAGGCTCCTCAAAACGTGGATTGTCGGAAGTGATGATAATCTTGTCGCTTTTTTGGGCTGCTTCTTGCGCCATAATGGGGCGTTTCCCTTTATCACGGTTACCGCCAGCTCCAACAACGGTAATGATTTTTCCTTTTCCGTTCAGCACTTCTTGGATGGTATCCAATACATTGGCTAAGGCATCTGGCGTGTGCGCATAGTCAACAATAGCTGTATATCCTCGGGAAGAGCGGAGGGAATCAAAACGTCCAGAAACAGGGCGTAAGGTGCTTAATGCCACCAAAACATCCTCCGGCTTTTTCCCTAACAAACAAGCTGTACCATATACTGCTAATAGGTTGGCTGCATTGAAATGCCCTATAAATTGTACAAAAACTTCTATATTGTTGATGTCGAGCAACATTCCTTCAAAACCGTCTTCAAGTACTTTACCTTTAAAGTCACTGATACTACGGAGTGAATAGGTGCAAACTTTAGCTTTGGTGTTTTGGGTCATTACCAAACCGTTCTTGTCATCCAGATTAATCAAAGCAAAAGCGTCTTTTGGTAATCCGTCAAAAAATGTTTTTTTAGCTTTTAAATAGTTGTCCACCGTCTTGTGATAATCCAAATGGTCGCGTGTAAGGTTGGTAAAAATACCACCGGAAAACTTCAGGCCTCCAATGCGTTTTTGTGCAACGGCATGTGAACTGACTTCCATAAAAGCATATTTGCAACCTTCATCTGCCATACGGCCCAATAACT
>CAZFDP010000055.1:0-9914 GCA_964518185.1 uncultured Phocaeicola sp.
GCTTTTTTGGTAACAATAATGTGTAATGGTCACATTTTGGACTGCAAAGATAGAGTATTTATTTGAAACAGAGAAGAGAAACAGGAACTTTTTTTCTTTTAATCTGTTTTTAGAGGGAAATGGGATGCTTTTTAACAAGACCTTGAAGAATAAATTGTGGTATAAAATGGAATCATTGCAAAGTGGAGATTGCAAAGCGATACCTTAAAGGCGGCTAAATAAAGAAAATGACAGGAAACGAAACTGAATATAAGATAATTTTAGTTGGATTATGCCGTTGTTTTGGCATAATTGTTTAATTTTGCAGTGGATTTGAAATTACTAACAATTAAATAAATATAGTAAAATGGTAAATTACAAAGAATTAGGTTTGGTAAACACAAGAGATATGTTTGCTAAAGCGGTTGCAGGTGGATATGCTATTCCTGCTTTCAACTTCAACAACATGGAACAGCTTCAAGCTATTGTAAAGGCCGCTGTTGAAACTAAGTCTCCGGTTATCCTTCAGGTTTCTAAGGGTGCACGTAACTATGCTAACGCTACTTTGTTGCGTTACATGGCTCAGGGTGCAGTAGAATATGCTAAGGATTTGGGTTGCGAAAACCCTGAAATCGTTCTTCACCTTGACCACGGTGACAGTTTCGAAACTTGCAAGAGCTGTATCGATTCTGGTTTCTCTTCAGTAATGATTGATGGTTCTCACCTCCCTTACGAAGAAAATATTGCTTTGACTAAGAAGGTGGTGGAATATGCTCACCAATTCGATGTAACTGTTGAAGGTGAACTTGGTGTATTGGCCGGCGTTGAAGATGAAGTATCTTCTGACCACCACACTTATACTGACCCTGAAGAAGTAATCGATTTCGCCACTCGTACAGGTTGCGATTCACTCGCTATCTCTATTGGTACTTCTCACGGTGCTTACAAGTTTACTCCTGAACAATGCACTATCGATCCGGCAACTGGTCGTATGGTTCCTCCTCCATTGGCATTCGATGTATTGAAGGCTGTAGAAGCTAAGCTTCCTGGATTCCCTATCGTATTGCACGGTTCTTCTTCAGTTCCTCAAGAAGAAGTGGAAACTATCAACCAATATGGTGGAGGCTTGAAGGCTGCTATCGGTATTCCTGAAGAATGGTTGCGCGAAGCTGCCAAGAGTGCTGTATGTAAGATTAATATCGACTCAGACTCTCGTTTGGCTATGACTGCTGCAGTTCGTAAGGTGTTGGCCGAAAAACCTGCAGAATTCGACCCGCGTAAGTATCTCGGACCGGCTCGTGACAATATGGAAAAATTGTACAAGCATAAAATTATTAATGTGCTTGGTTCAGACAACAAGTTGGCTTAATTGCTCCATACGGATAAAAGTAAAGGCTGCTTCCTATCAGGAGGCAGCCTTTTTAAATGATATATTCTCTTGCTTATCTTGAAGCGAAGAAAATGGTGTTTCCAATGGCAGCTCGTGCTGCGGCTACACCTTGCATATCCGGCATTACAGTCATAGAAGTGCCGTTTTGCATGTTGATGGATACGGTCCCATTTTCGTTCATGCGAACCAATTCGATGTTTTCTGTTGCGGTTACAGCATTCCAAGTCTTGGTTTCTGCATTGTATACTAAATCCATGGATTGGCTGTCTTCCTTATTGGTGATGGTATAACCATTTTCGTTGGCTTGAACCAAATATTCACCGCTTTCACCTTTAATTTCTTTGGTTTCATTTGAAGCAACCGGATTGGAACCTGACCAAAATTCGATGCTGTTCAGTACCAATACGTCGGCCAAATAAGCAATTTCGTATACAGGGACAATATGGAGGGCTATGAAAAGAAGTTCGTTCACAAACTTATTGCTGACACCTTGGTTCCAATCTTTCAGGTTATTCCATAATTTGAAGGAACCGATACACGAAGTGAAAAGTAAACTTCCGGCCAATACGGCACATGCTAAAGTCATTTTGTTCTTTCTCATAATTTTCTTGATTTTAAGTTTATAAATCTATGAATAAATTTTATTTAGTCTTTTTATATCATTCTGAAATCAAATGGCGTAAAATTGAGGACAGAATGATAATTCTCCTTTCTGCTGCAAATTTAGAACTTTTTATTAGATATTGAAACTTCTCCCGAAAAAAATGTATCTTTGTGCATTCATGTTGAATAATTATTAATTAAATAAACAAAAAAATGAAAGAATTGGTTCAAAAGAAATTGAATGATTCGCCGTTCATGCGATGGACGGCTTTGGTGTTGGTTGCATCGGCCATGTTTTTTGCCTACATGTTTGTAGATGTATTGTCGCCGTTGCAAACCATGTTGGAAACTCAGATTGGTTGGAGTGCCGATACGTATGGTACCTTTGCCAGCTCAGAGTATTTTCTGAATGTATTTGTGTTTTTCCTGATTTTTGCAGGTATTATTCTCGATAAGATGGGGGTACGTTTTACTGCTATTCTTTCGGGTTCAGTTATGTTGATTGGTGGTGCAGTCAAGTTGTATGCCATCAGCTCTTATTTTGTCGAAGGTAATGCACTTTATGATTTCCTGAATTCTTTCTGGACATCTTTCCCGGCTAATGCAAAATTGGCTTCTGCCGGTTTTGCCATCTTTGGTTGTGGAGTGGAAATGGCTGGTATTACCGTATCAAAGGCTATTGTAAAATGGTTTACAGGTAAAGAAATGGCATTGGCTATGGGGCTTGAAATGGCTATAGCCCGTTTAGGTGTATTTGCGGTATTCCGTTTGTCTCCTTATGTGGCCAATTTAGGGACGCCCGATGCAGTTCGTCCGGTAGCGGTTGTTTGTGGTTTGCTTTGTGTGGGGCTGATTTCGTTCATTGTTTACTCGGTAATGGATAAAAAACTTGATGCACAGTTGGGTGCCGCAGCTGCAGGCGAACCTGAAGACCCATTTAAGGTGAGTGACTTAGGTAAACTTTTTACCAGTAAGACTTTCTTGATTGTAGCGGGCTTGTGTGTTCTCTATTATTCGGCTATTTTCCCCTTCCAGAAGTTTGCGACCAGCATGTTGGAAAATCGTTTGGATATGTCTACCGAAGACGCTTCGGCTTTGTTCTCCTGGTTCCCGGTGGGGGCTATGATTCTTACACCGTTATTGGGTTGGTTCTTGGATAATAAGGGTAAGGGAGCTACTATGCTTATTTCTGGGGCATTGCTGATGAGCGCTTGTCATTTGATATTCGCTATTTATCCGTTAAGCGGAGATTCTTCCAGTTATGTGGTAGCTTATGCTGCTATTATATTATTAGGTGTTTCATTCTCTTTGGTTCCTGCAGCTTTGTGGCCTTCTGTTCCTAAATTGGTGGAAAACCGTTATTTGGGTTCTGCTTATTCGGTTATCTTCTGGATTCAAAATATCGGTCTGTGGGCTTTCCCCATCATTATCGGTAAGGCATTGGTATGGGCCAATCCGGGAGTGGAGGCTGGTGGTCAGTATGATTATAAGGTTCCTATGCTTATTTTTGCCAGTCTTGGTGTGTTTGCTTTCCTCTTGGGTATATGGCTGAAAGCCGAAGACAAGAAGAAAGGTTACGGACTTGAAGCTCCAAATATCAAGAAATAATCATAAAAAAGAAGTGGATGTTGTTCTTGACACATCCACTTCTTTTTTATATGATTATTGTTAATCTTTGTCAATCTTGATGATACCACCGGTGATGGGGTCGAAGATTACGCGAGTGTTGATTTTCTTGTTGAACAGACTGTTGACCAAAACTTCAGTTTCTCCGAATTGTGCAAAAGAAATCTCCTTGTCAAAATATGATTTTTGTGCAGTCTTTATGGCAACGGTCGCTTTTCCTGGAATGTTGTAGATAACTCCATTCAGTTGTTTTTTCTTCATGCCTTCTTCATTGGCGGGTGGAAGTGTTTGCTTTTGGATGATAGAGAGGTAAATGGGTTCTCCTGCTAAATTGTCGGCCTTGAGCATACCTAATTTCTTTGAGAATCGACAAATAATGTCGTTCTTGGTATCGTTTTCGGGAATAACGGTGAATGTGAAAGTCTTTTCTGTCGTTTCGGTAAAGCCTGAGAACATTTCAGTCAAAGCTTTTTCTTGGGTATTCAGATTATCAAGCATTATTTGTAGGGCTTCACCGTCTTTGGGCATATAGTCGGCTTGTCCGCGAGTAAGACTATTCTTGCTTTCACGGATGTTGTAGATTTCTTTGGCAACCAATTCTGCCATTTTGATGCTTGAGCCTGCCATCAGTACTTCTTCAGTCATATAATTACGCGGATTGACGCGTTCCTTCTTGGGGGATGCAGGTTTGACAGGAACCGATTCATCTGTAACAGTAGTATTGATGGCGCGAATAATACCATCATCAGTTAATTGTACATTTGAACTGACGGATTTGTCTTTCATTTTGATTGAATAGGCTAATTCGGGATTAGGAATACCGACGGGAGTTACTTCGACAGACTGAATGCTCCATTCTACATTTGGTTGTGAGGAAATGTTCTGTAAGCGTAAGTAGCGGTCGGCATATTGACAAAATTCTCCAGGAGTGTAAGTGGACTGACAAACAGTGACCTTGATTTCCAATGCTGTCTTGGGTAGATAATATACTACTCCTTCCATTGTAATACCTGGGGTGTATGAAACCACATCTTGTGCGTGGATATTCCATGTGGCAAGTAAGCCTAATGCAATGATTCCTTTCTTTATCATAATTCAATCTTTCTCTTTTAGTAATAGGCAAATATAGCGATTCTTTCTTATATTCTTGCAGGCTTTAGGAAATTTTCTTCCAAGCACGGGGCAATGCCTGAATGATGTCGCTTGAAGTCATGGCTATTTGTGACATTTCTTCGGCTGCTATATCGCCTGCAAGCCCGTGTATGTAAACACCTAATAGACAAACTTCTTCTTGAGTGTATCCTTGAGCAAGCAATGCTAATAGAATGCCGGTTAGTACATCACCACTGCCGGCAGTAGCCATACCAGGATTTCCTGTCGGATTAAAAAAACAATTTCCTTCCGGTGTAACGATGACTGTCCATGCTCCTTTTACAATGATGAAACTTTGTAGATAAGATGCCAGTTCTTTGACTTTGGTAAGCCGTTCGTAGGTATCCATACATTTGCCGGTAAGTCGTTCCAATTCTCCTAAATGGGGAGTTAGAATGCTTCGCTTGGGGAGCCGGCTCAGCCAGTTACGGTGGCTGCTGAGTATGTTAATGGCATCGGCGTCAAGAACTACAGGAATATTACTTCCTTGTATTTGTTCCATCATGGCAAGTGCTGTATCCTCTTCTTGACCTAATCCGGGGCCGATGGCAAGTGCTTTGTATTTACCCAGATCTACAGGCTCGGCAAAATAGCGTTCGTGTATGTCGGTCTGTACAATGGCTTCGGGTACGGTAGTCTGAAGTAAGTCATGGTTATAGATAGGTACGTGTACGGTGAGCAGTCCAATCCCTGAACGAAGGCAGGCTTTTGCAGACAGGATAGAAGCGCCTGCCATACCATACGAACCTGCTATTAAAAGTCCGTGACCGAAACTTCCTTTGTGTGCAAACCGTTTGCGGGGTTTGAGCATAGCTCGAATTTGTTCTTCCTTCAAGATAGAATATGGACTTTCAGTTACATCCACAAATGATTGTTTCAGACCGATATCCAATAGTTCCCATTCGCCTACTATGTCTTCATTTTCGGGGAAAAAGAATGATAGTTTGGGTAGTTGGATGCTTAGGGTAACGTTAGCGTGTACAATGTGTGGTCGGATATTGTAGGTATTGTCCTCTCCCATCAATCCGGAAGGAATGTCTATAGCTACTACGGTGGCTTTGGAAGCATTGATGTATTTTACGACTGCTGCAAAACCTCCGCTGAGGGGCTTGTTCAATCCGGTTCCGAATAGTCCGTCTATTACTATGTGGTTCTCGGTCAATACCGGTGGATTGAATTCTGTGCTGATCTCTGTAAAATAGATGGAGCCACAAGATTTTAAACGATGTAAATTGGTTTGGCATTCTTCTGATAGTTTCCCTTTGGTATTGAATAAGAAAACTTCTACTCGATAGTCTTTGAGGGAAAGCATACGCGCTACAGCAAGTGCGTCTCCTCCATTATTGCCGGGGCCGGCAAAGATAGTTATAGGGTGTGAAGCATCCCAACGGCAGGTTATGGCATTGGTTAAAGCATGGGCAGCACGTTCCATCAGGTCGATGGAAGCGATGGGCTCTTGTTCCATGGTGTATTTGTCCAACTCCTTCAGTTGGGTACTCGATAGAATTTTCATACGTAACATGCTAATTTGGGTGCAAAGATAGCACTATTTGTAAAAAGAGGGGGTGCGAATGGTGGGATACTTAGAAGAAATTATTATTTTTGCACCAATTTATACAACCAAAGAAATTAGAAAGAAATGTTGAACATCGTTATTTTTGGTGCACCGGGTTCGGGTAAAGGTACTCAGAGTGCACGTATTGTAGAAAAGTATGGTATCAATCACATCTCTACCGGTGATGTGCTTCGTGCAGAGATTAAGGCCGGAACAGAGTTGGGAAAAACAGCAAAGGGGTATATCGACCAAGGCCAGTTGTTGCCAGATGAACTGATTATAGACATTTTGGCCAGTACATTGGATAGTTTCGGAGAAAGCAAAGGTGTAATTTTCGACGGTTTCCCCAGAACAATTGCACAAGCCGAAGCATTGAAGAAAATGTTGGCCGAACGCGGACAGGAAGTGTCTGTTATGCTCGACCTCGATGTCCCTGAAGATGAATTGATGACTCGTTTGATTAAACGTGGTCAGGAATCGGGACGTGCCGACGATAATGAAGAAACCATCAAGAAACGTTTGGTAGTCTATCATTCACAGACTTCACCGTTGATTGATTGGTATAAGAATGAGGGAAAATACCAGCATATCCAAGGATTGGGCACCATGGAAGGTATTTTTGCAGATATTGTTGCTGCTATTGATAAGATTTAAAGATAAAATAAATGGCTGAATCGAATTTTGTAGACTATGTGAAGATTTATTGCCGCTCAGGCAAGGGCGGAAGAGGTTCTGTACACATGCATCGTGCCAAATATACTCCTAATGGTGGTCCGGATGGTGGCGATGGCGGAAGAGGAGGCCATGTTATTTTACGTGGTAATCGTAACTATTGGACTTTACTTCACCTCCGTTATGACCGTCATGCATTTGCCACCCATGGTGAAAACGGCTCTAAAAATAAGAGTTTTGGTAAAGATGGCGAAGATAAGATTATCGAAGTTCCTTGTGGAACAGTGGCTTATAATGCCGAAACAGGAGAATATTTGTGTGACATAACGGAACATGGCCAAGAGGTGGTGTTGCTGAAAGGTGGCCGTGGAGGTTTGGGTAATTGGCACTTCCGTACAGCTACACGTCAAGCACCTCGTTTTGCTCAACCGGGAGAACCGATGCAGGAACTTACAGTGATTCTTGAACTGAAAATGTTGGCCGATGTCGGTTTGGTAGGTTTTCCCAATGCGGGTAAGTCTACTTTGCTTTCATCGGTGTCGGCTGCTCGCCCCAAGATAGCTAACTATCCGTTTACTACATTGGAACCCAATTTGGGTATTGTCTCACATCGTGAGGGAACATCTTTTGTTATGGCAGACATTCCCGGAATCATCGAAGGTGCCAGTGAGGGGAAAGGATTGGGACTTCGTTTTCTCCGTCATATTGAACGTAACTCTTTATTGTTGTTTATGGTTCCTGGTGACACAGACGATATCCGTAAGGAATATGATATCTTGTTGAATGAATTGGCACGGTTCAATCCTGAAATGCTTGACAAACAGAGGGTATTGGCAATCACTAAAAGCGATATGCTCGATGAAGAATTGATGGAAATGCTGGAACCGGGGTTGCCCGAAAATGTACCCCATATCTTTATATCTTCCATTACGGGGATGGGCATCCAACAACTAAAGGACATTCTTTGGGAAGAGCTGAATAAGGAAAGCAACAAATTGGGTGGTGCCAGTGTCGAAACTATTGTGCATCGTGCTAAAGATGTAGTCAAACTTCAGCAGGAACTGAAGGATATGGGTGAGGATGAAGAGTTTGCGTTTGAGTACGAGGACGATGATTTCGATGATGATTTTGAGTATGAATACGAAGAAGATTGGGACGACGAAGAATGAAAGGACTGACTTCAGATAAACGAATGTTGGAGTACGGACAGATGAAGTCGTATTCCAACATTTCTTGTTTTTCGACTACTCGTTATGGAGGGTGTAGTGGAGGAAACTATGCATCCTTCAACTGTACACATTATTGTGGCGACAATCCGGAGCATGTGATTGCCAATAAAGAAACTCTTTGTTCGTTATTACCTAAATGTCTTGTGAAATTAGTTGTTCCATGTCAGACGCATAGTACGAATGTGAAAGTTATAGCATCTCCTTCCGATGTGGAAGTCTTGGAGAATGTGGACGCATTGGTTACTTCTATGCCTGGCTATTGCCTTTGTGTATCTACGGCCGATTGTATTCCGGTACTTTTGTACGATAAGGAAAAACAAGTGGTGGCTGCCATTCATGCCGGGTGGCGGGGTACAGTGGAATGTATAGTCGGAAAAGCATTACAGACGATGCGTAACACATATGGTACCGATGGAAAGGACATAATTGCTTGTATTGGTCCTGGTATTTCGTTGGATGCTTTCGAAGTAGGGAATGAAGTTTACCAGGCTTTCAAGCAAGCTGGATTCGAAATGTCGCGTATCTCACGTAAGGAAGACAAGTGGCACATAGACTTGTGGGAAGCCAATCGACTGCAATTGTTGGAGGAAGGCGTGCTTGAAAGTAATATCGAAGTGGCGGGTATCTGTACGTATCAGTCGGTGGAGCATTTCTTTTCGGCACGTCGGTTAGGTATCCGTTCGGGGCGTATTCTTTCGGGTATTATGTTGCATAAATAAAGAGAATCATGAATATAGAAGTTTCAGAAGAAATCAGAAGAGCCTGCCCTGTATTTGCAGGTATGGCAGTAATGGCTACGGTGAAGAATACTCCCTATAATGAACCCCTTTGGAAGCAGATTGATGAGTTTACCCTTCGTTACCGGGAAATGTATACCACCGATTCTATTAAGGATATGGTGACCATCCGTGCTACTCGCGAGGCATATAAGAAATGTGGGAAAGATCCCAGCCGTTATCGTCCTTCGGGAGAGGCTTTATGTCGTCGTATCCTTCGGGGGATTCCGCTTTATCAGATTGATACGTTGGTCGACTTGATAAATTTGGTGTCTATCCGTTATGGCTATTCCATTGGTGGGTTTGATGCCGACAAGATTGTAGGAGGTTCGTTGATGCTCGGTATAGGTAAGGCCGGAGAACCTTATGAAGGTATTGGCAGAGGCGAATTGAATATTGAAGGTATGCCGGTCTATCGCGATGCTGAGGGAGGCATAGGTACACCAACCAGTGATCATGAACGTACCAAATTGGGATTGGAAACCACGCATTTGCTTACAATCATCAACGGATATAGTGGTAAGGAAGGTTTGCAGGAGGCGGCCGACTATATGGTAGAGTTATTGAAAGAATATGCGGAAGCTACCGAAGTTCTTGTTTTTGAATTTTAATACAGGAAAATATGGATATAGAGAAGATTCTAACACAAGGGGTGGTCTTCAAGAAGGGTGCCCCATCGGGTGGTCAAAAGGAAGAAAAAATAAAGACCAAGGCCAAGAAAAAGACCTATATTACCGGACTTCATGGTTCCGGTGCTGCCAAAATGAAGGCTGATATCCGTAAAAAACGGGCTAATCGGCATAAAGGCAAATGAAAAAACGTGTTTTTTGAAATGCGGATTTTGCGATACTGACGAAGCGAAATGCAGTTGGTTACTCGTAAAATCCGCGTTTCTTTTTTGTGTAGATGCCAAATAAAACCTTGCTGTAGGT
>CAZFDP010000056.1:0-9879 GCA_964518185.1 uncultured Phocaeicola sp.
TTTTTAGTGTATGTATACATCAAATTTATCCGTGCAATCCGTGTAATCCGTGCCTAAAAAACAAGTATGACACGAGAAGGATTATTCTGTTCTCTTTTATTCTTCCGTATATCGTTCGATAGTCTGATCGCGGTCGGGACCTACAGAGATAATCTTGATAGGAGTTTCCAACTGTTCTTCCAGGAAAGAAACGTATGCATTGAATTCTTCGGGGAATTCGTCTTCGCTGGTCATCTTCGTCATATCGCACTTCCAACCGGGCAATTCGGCATAAATGGGTTCTACGCCTTCAGTAATATCGTATGGGAAGTAATCAATTTCTTCACCATTTACCTTGTAAGCTACACATGCCTTGATAGTATCGAATCCATCGAGCACATCGCTCTTCATCATAATAAGATGGGTTACGCCATTCACCATGATAGCATACTTCAAAGCTACAAGGTCAATCCAACCACAACGACGTTCACGGCCGGTTACGGCACCATATTCATGACCAAGGTCACGGATAGTCTTGCCGGTTTCGTCAAACAATTCTGTAGGGAATGGGCCCGAACCTACACGGGTGCAATAAGCCTTCATAATGCCATAGACATTGCCTATCTTGTTGGGGCCAATACCCAAACCTGTACATGCACCGGCGCAAATGGTGTTTGATGAAGTAACAAACGGATAAGAACCGAAATCCACATCGAGCAAAGTGCCCTGGGCACCTTCGCAAAGCACGCTCTTGCCTTCTTTCAGCAAGTTATTGATTTCGTGTTCGCTATCCACCAAATGGAATTCCTTGAGGTAATCAATGGCTTCCAACCACTGGGCTTCGAGTTCTGTAATATCGTATTCGAAATTCATGCTCTTCAGAATCTCCTCATGACGAGCCTTGGCCTTGGCATATTTTTCTTCGAAGTTGCAAAGAATATCGCCTACACGAAGACCATTACGGCTCACCTTGTCGGTGTATGTAGGGCCAATACCCTTACCGGTTGTACCTACCTTGGCATCACCCTTGGCTGCTTCGTATGCAGCATCGAGCACACGGTGAGTAGGCATGATGAGATGTGCCTTCTTTGAAATGTGGAGACGTTCCTTCAACGGATGGCCGCTGGCTTCCAACGCTTCGGCTTCTCCCTTGAACAAAGAGGGGTCGAGCACCACACCATTACCGATAATATTCACCTTATCGCCTTGGAATATACCCGAAGGAATGGAACGAAGCACATACTTCTGACCTTCGAACTCCAATGTATGGCCCGCATTGGGTCCTCCCTGGAAACGGGCTACTACGTCATAACGGGGTGTCAAAACATCGACAACTTTTCCTTTGCCTTCGTCGCCCCATTGCAAACCTAACAAGACATCTACTTTCATTTTCTTGATTTTTTATGTTATTTACTCTTTTTCTTTCTCCGTTTGGCCCACGTACACTTGCTGCATATACCATATATATATAAGGAATAGTGCGAAGCCGTAAATTTCTTCAACTTCGTTTGGGCAATGGCCTGTTTCAAGGAATCATCCTGAAATTCGGTTACTTTGCCACATTCCATACAAATCATGTGATGATGGGTTCCATTATTATATGCACGTTCGTATTGGGAAGAGGTGCCGAACTGATGCTTGATGACCAAATTGGCATCTACAAAAAGAATGATGGTATTATAGAGCGTGGCTCTACTTACCCTGAACTTGCCGTTGGTTTCCATATAGTGATACAAATCATCGATACCGAAATGACCATCAATGGTGTAAATCGTATCGAGTATAGCATAGCGTTCGGGCGTCTTCCGATGCCCGTTGGCCTGCAAATATTCGGTCAACATCTGCCGCACTGTATCTTTTATATTCTCTTCCATACAGATTTTCAGTTCGGATGCCAAAGTTAAGCGTTTTTATGATAACTTGAAAGTTTAACGGCAAGATTCTGCCATTAATTTTATTTCTTCCTTCAAGGCAAGCACTTCAAGATGGTCGGAATGCAACAATGTGCCCAATAATTTGCCCAATTTCCGTGCTTGTTCCCTTTTCTGCGAAGCATACTTCCGAAGAGCGGTAGAAGCAGCCTTGACTACTATTCCATCATCGCCCTGCAAAGCAGTAAGTGCCTGATCGAGGAATTCATTTTCTGCACGTTCGTTGAGTTCACATCCTTTCATCAACAGACGGGCCATAAGCATATAGCCACACAACTGAAAATAGATTTCCTCGGAAGCCATCCATTCAAAGGTCTTTTCGGAAGCGTATGGCAAATGCTGGAAAAGATTCATCACCGTAAGTTCCGCTATTTCAGGATAGTGCATATCTTCCACCCAAATATCGGCTATCTCGGGATAAAATGTATCGACGGGTTGCAACAAGCCGGCCATAATCTTGCATTCGCGGATATTTTCCTTCCACAAGGCTTGTGCCACATCATGATTTTTTTCGAACTTGGAAGCTATCTCCTTAATACGCGGAAGCTCAATGCCGAAATTCAGCTTATAGTCAAGGCCCTTTTCGCGCATACTTTGCGAAACAACTCCGTTCATAAACAAACGGAATTGTTTCTTTATTTCTTTGATTGTTTCTTGCGTTTCCATTAATTTCTATAAGGTAAATTCGCATAATCCTTGCTATAGCGGAGCATCTGTTCGGCATAACCTTCGTTATAGCTTACTTTTACATCGGTTATATTTCCTTCGGCATCGGTTACAGCTTCATAAACGGGATTTACAAAACCTTTATAAGGCGCCAAATGCAACTTTTCATAACGAGTCAACACTTCCTGATGCAATTCGGGATCTACCTTTACAGCATAGTTTTCTACTAACTGACGGGCTGCTTCGAAATCTCCTTCACTCTTAATGCGTTGTATTTCGCCCAACAATTGCCCGAACAACTGACGGAGTTTGTCATAATCGTTCACCTTTACATAGGTTTTTCCACCGTTCTTTACAAGTTCCACCACCTTATCGGCCGCACCCTTTTCGAATGCCCATTTAGCGATAAGCTGACGGTTACGCATGTGGGCTTCTTCTACATTGTTACCCAATTCAATACGTACTAACTGAGTCATCAATCCATTCATCATATACGAATAGTATTCTGCCTTGAAAGCATCATCGTGGGGAGTTAATCCCAATTCACGCATCTTGGCATCGGGCAGATAATACAAGCCGAACAAGTCGGCACGGGCTTCTTCGATAGTCGAGCCATAAGCCTTCAGTGCATCAGGGTCTACACCCGGGAGCAATTGTCCCGATCCGTGTCCCAAACATTCATGCAAATCGGTGTGGAGGTCGCCGGTTAAATCACCATATTTCTCCAAATATTCCTTTTCTACATCGCTATACACAAATTCATCAGCAAATCCATTGCCATGAGCAGCTTTGTTGTATGCATCGGTCAAATTACCTATAGTCACGGATTTAGAGCCATGTACGCTACGAATCCAATTGGAATTAGGCAAATTGATTCCGATAGCAGTTGACGGATAGAGATCACCCGCCAAAATAGCCGCTGTAATCACCTTGGCCGACACCCCCTTCACCTCTTCCTTTTTGAAGCGTTTGTCTACAGGCGAATGGTCTTCGAACCATTGTGCATTGGCACTGATGGTTTCGGTGCGCTTGGTGCTCACCAAATCCTTGAAGTTTACAATAGACTCCCAACTGGCTTTCATTCCCAAGGGATCGCCATAACTTTCGGTAAACCCATTGACAAAATCCACTCTCGAATCCAAATCTTTTACCCAAAGAATAGCATACTCATCAAATGTCTTCAAATCGCCATCCTTATAGAATTGAATCATTTTTTCGATAACGGCTTTCTGTTGGTCATTTTCGGCCACACCAACGGCTTTTTCCAACCAATAAACAATCTTGTCTATTGCTTCACCATATAATCCGCCCGATTTCCAGACCTTTTCCTGTATCTTGCCGTTTTCTTTCACCAAACGACTATTCATACCAAACATAACGGGCATAGTATCGTTGGGATTCTTCATAGCGGCATAAAAAGCCTCGGCTTCTGCCTGTGTAACTCCTTCGTAATAATTGGAAGCTGAAGTCAACACCAAATCTTCACCATCGGCTTGATTGACACGCTTGGGCATTACCGCAGGGTCGAAAATTACGGGAAATACCTCTTCACAAAGAGCCTCCAACGTTTCGCCTTCGGCCAAAGGAAGTTTCGAAGCATCTACACTTTGCAAGGCAGCTTTAAAGAATTCGGGGGTAAAACCAGGTATAAACTTATCGGATGCATAATGATGATGAATACCATTCGAAAACCATACACGCTTCAGGTAAGTTTCCATATTCACAAAATTAGTATCGGCTCTATCGCCCTGATAGTCTTGATATACGGTTTCCAACAATTGACGGATTATCAAATTATACTTCCCGTTCTGGTCATACAAAATATCACGACCTTGCAATGCCGCTTCATGCAAATAATACACCAGTTCCTTTTGCTTTAAAGGCAGTTCTTCAAATCCATGCACCTTATAACGGAGCAATTGCAAATCGGCAAACTGTTCTACGGTATAATCAAAAGGCTGTGCCTCTTCTTTAACAGATTGGTTACACCCCGTCAGCAACATTCCTCCCATAATTCCCATTATTATTCTTTTCCTCATTGTTTATTATCATTTATGATTATTATTTAGGCACAGATTATACGGATTTTGCGGATAATCTGATGTAAACATACACCAAAAGCCGCATTAATCCGTGTAATCCGTGCCTAAAATTATATGATGAACACTCTTTTTATGTCCAATCAAATTACACTTCCATCATTTCTTCTGTTTCGCTTCGAGCACTCTCCGGCGATATCCGTGTGGAGTTTCACCCACAATACGATAGAACGCAGCATAGAAAGATTGACGATTGGCAAAACCTACAATCGCACTGATTTCTTCTATATTCTTGTCTTTGTTCTTCTTGTCGGCCAACAAACGAAGTGCATCCTTAATACGATATTCGTTCAGCAAGCAAGAATAATTCATACCAAAGCGTGAATTTACAACTGCAGACAAATAACGTGTATTGGTCTTCAGCAACTTTGCCAAATCCTTGGAAGAGAAATTAGGATCCTTATACTTCTTCTGAAGTACTACAATCTCTACTATTTTCTGATACAATTCATCGGCCAATTCCGCACGAATCATTGTACGATAGGCTGCATCTTTAATCTTCTTTTCTCTCAAGTTGTACGGCAGCTTCTTAGGAGCTTCCGCCTGTACGTTTTCGTTTTTAGTTTTATTGCTCATCTCTTTAAAATTGGGTTTGGTTAACGAATCATCAATTTTTTTACAAAAATGGCTAATCTTTTTATTATATGCAACTCTTTATCGATTTTTTATTAAAAAAATATTCATACCCGAATTTATTTCTGTATATACAAAGTTTTTCTTACCTTTGCTTCATTATGCTGCAATTACTGAAAACATATTTCGGATACGATTCTTTCCGTCCTTCACAACAGGATATAATTGAGCACATCCTTCAAAAGAAAGATGCATTGGTTTTGATGCCCACCGGTGGCGGTAAATCCATCTGCTATCAATTGCCTGCCATCATGCTCGATGGAACTGCTATCGTTGTATCACCCCTCATCTCGCTGATGAAGGACCAAGTGGAAAGTTTACAGGCCAACGGAATTGCAGCCAGGGCTATGAATAGCGCCAACAATGAGACCGAGAACCTGATACTTCGCCGGGAGTGCCAACAAGGGAAAGTAAAATTGCTGTATATTTCACCCGAACGCTTATTGCTCGAAATGAATTTCTTGCTGAAGGATATGAAAATATCATTGTTTGCCATAGACGAAGCACATTGCATTTCACAATGGGGACACGATTTCCGTCCGGAATACACCCAGTTGAAAACCATCCGCGAACAATTTCCACAAGTGCCAATCGTGGCACTAACAGCTACGGCCGACAAAATCACCAGACAGGACATTGTCAAGCAATTGGAATTAAAAGAGCCCAAAGTATTCATTTCCTCGTTCGACCGGCCTAACCTGAATCTGGATGTAAAACGTGGTTTTCAGAAAAAAGAAAAAACCAGGGCTATCTTGGAATTCATCTATAAGCACTCTGGAGAATGTGGAATCATTTATTGCATGAGTCGTGACAATACAGAAAAAGTGGCAGATATGCTTATACGACACGGCATCAGCGCCACGGTATATCATGCTGGAATGAGTGTATCAGCACGCGATAAGGCACAAAACGATTTCATCAATGACCGTGTACAAGTGGTTTGTGCCACCATTGCTTTCGGAATGGGGATAGACAAATCGAATGTGCGATGGGTTATTCATTATAATTTACCAAAAAGCATCGAAAGCTTTTATCAGGAAATAGGACGTGCCGGACGCGATGGATTAAAGAGTGATACATTGCTATTTTATTCATTAGGCGATTTGGTCATGCTCTCCAAATTTGCATTGGACAGCGGTCAGCAAGAGATTAATCTTGAAAAACTGAATCGAATGCAACAATATGCTGAAAGTGACATTTGCCGCCGACGAATATTATTAAACTACTTTGGCGAAACAATGGAACATGATTGCGGGAATTGCGATGTATGCAAGAATCCTCCTGAACGTTTTGATGGAACCATCATCGTGCAAAAAGCATTGAGCGCTATTGTACGTGCCGACCAACAGATTGGGACACGGATGTTGGTGGCCATTTTGAGGGGAAACTATTTCCAGGAGCTGACGGAAAAGGGATACGACAAACTGAAGACTTTCGGTGCAGGTAGGGATATCCCTCAAACCGACTGGATGGATTACCTGTTGCAAATGCTCAATATGGGATATATTGAAGTGGCCTACAACGAAAACAACCATCTGAAAGTTACCACCAGTGGTGCAAAGGTGCTTTATGGACAAGAAAAAGCCATGCTGGTCGTTATCAAACGTGAAGAAAAAAATTCCGTTGCCAAAGGTAGAAAAAAGAAACAAGAAAAGGAAACTCAACCAATGTTCAGCACAACCACACTCTCGGAAGAAGGTATGGATAAAGAATTGTTTGAGATACTACGCACCTTACGAAAACGATTGGCCGACCAACAGGCAATTCCTCCATACATTGTACTCACAGATAAAACACTTCACCTATTGGCAGCACAACGGCCTACCACTATCGAGGCATTCGGCACCATCAGTGGCATCGGAGATTACAAAAAGGAGCGTTACGGAAAAGAGTTTGTAGAGGCTATCAATGATTTCCTGAAACAATAAGAACTCACTTTTTGCTTGCCTTTAACTTGTCATGTAGTTGTGGGCGAGGAATGCCTAACTCTATAGCTTTTTCAAAAGCCACATAAGCCTCACGCTTACGGCCTTGCATCATATAGATATCGCCACACATCACATAAATTTCCGCATCATTGGGAGTTTTCTTTGCGGCTTCTTCCAAATCGAGCAAGGCCATATCAAGGGCATTCATATCCACTTCCAGCTCTGCTCTTGCCTTCAGCAGCGAAGCATCTTGCGGATAATCGGTTATTAATCGGTTCAAATCATCTATCGCCTCCCTAAAACGGTTGTCTCTTTGATTTACCATTACCATACCAATACGTGCCGTACGGTTATCAGGATCTTCTTCCAATAAAGTACGATAATCGTTTCGCGCTTCATTATATCGCCGTTGACGCATATATATATAGGCACGAAACTGCAATGCTTCCTTATTCTTAGGGGATAAATCTATCACATTACAATAATCGGAATAAGCTTTCTCCAAGTAATCCAATTCCAAATAAAGCGAAGCACGGTTCAACAAGATTTTTACAGAATGAGGTGTTTTATTCAAAGCCAAAGTATACGATTCCAAAGCTTCCTTACTCTTCCCCATCCTTCGTTGGATGGTGCCCAAATTGGACAACAATAACGAATTTCCCATATGAGCCGGCTCTTTATTCAATGCTTCCTTAAAAAATCGTTCGGCTTCGTAAAGGCTGTCGTTTTCAAGCGCATCCATCGCTTTACCTACCCACTCTTCATACGTTTGGGCAGAAAGATGGAAACAATTGTAAAATATCACAAGTATATAAACAAGTCTTTTCATGCATTATCTTTTATATTCGATGCAAAGGTAAGGCAAACCGCTCAATACATCTCTTTTATTTTCTAAAAAAAATGATAAGGTACGTTTTCTTATCCAAACAAACACCGTATGTTTGTGATAAATAATCAATTTAAATAAATATGAAACAAGAAAGAGCCATATTTGCAGCCGGATGCTTTTGGGAAGTACAACACCAGTTTCAACGGGTAAATGGTGTATTGAACACTGTGGTTGGATACACAGGCGGTCCCGAAGAAAACCCGAAATATCCAGAGGTGAAAGCACACCAAACCCACCACGTAGAAGCTATTATTGTGGATTACGACGAAGACATAGTAAGTTATGAAAACCTTTGTAAAGTTTTCTTTGAGATTCACGACCCGGCACAAACAGATGGAGTAGGGCCTGACATCGGTCCACAATACCGAAGTGAAATATTTTATGTAAACGAAGAGCAAAAATCGATAGCCGAAAAAGTTATTGACCTACTACGTTCCAAAGGATATGAAGTGAATACCATACTTCGCCGGCCGAAAAATTTTGGGAAGGCGAAGAATATCACCAACACTATTATGAAAAGACAGGCGGAGAACCATATTGCCATATCCAGGTGAAGAAGTTTTAATAAAAAACGTGTGGTGTGTCGAAATACACATTCACATATTTTTTAGGCACGGATTACACGGATTGCACGGATAAATTTAATGTAAACATACACTAAAAACCGTGTTAATCCGTGCCTAAAATACATTTATGACACAGCTTCATGGAAATATGATTATGCCTTCTTGATATAATCAACAATCCAAGCTCCTACTTCTTTGGTGCCATATTTTTCTCCACCTTCCACTTGAATTTCCGGTGTACGGACGTTGGCATCGAGCGAAGCATCTACAGCCTTACGAATCAAGGCACCTTCTTCTTTCAAATTAAAATATTCGAGCAGCATAGCCACAGAAAGAATTTGTGCCAACGGATTGGCAATATTCAAGCCTTTGGCTTGCGGCCACGAACCATGGATAGGTTCGAACACGGGGGTACTTTCGCCAGTCGAAGCAGATGGAAGCAAACCCATGGAACCGCTAATAACAGAACCTTCATCAGTCAGGATATCACCAAAAGTATTTTCAGTCACCATCACATCAAAGAATGTAGGTTCCTGAATCATACGCATGGCAGCATTGTCCACATACATATAATCGGTTGTCACTTCGGGATATTGTGGAGCCATCTCCTGGGCTATCTGTCTCCACAAACGGGAAGAAGCAAGCACATTGGCCTTGTCTACTACGGTAAGGTGCTTATTGCGCTTCATGGCATATTCAAAGCCTACCTTCAGGATGCGTTCTATTTCGGGACGGGTATACATATTGGTGTCATACGCCTTATCATTGTCCTGATACTTCTCACCAAAATACATACCTCCTGTTAATTCTCGGATACAGATAAAATCGGCATTTTCTACCAATTCTGCACGAAGTGGTGATTTATGAATCAAGCACTTGAAAGTCTGTACCGGACGAATATTGGCAAACAAACCGAGTTTCTTACGCATGGCCAACAAACCTTGTTCCGGGCGGACTTTTGCCGTTGGATTATTGTCAAACTTCGGATCACCTACGGCCGAGAAAAGCACCGCATCGGCATTCTTACAAGCCTGGAAGGTTTCTTCGGGGAACGGATCACCCACTTTATCAATGGCATCTGCACCGCAGATTGCGTATTCATAATTTACTTGATGACCGAACTTTTCGCAAATGGCGTTCATTACATCCACGCCTTGCACGGAGATTTCGGGACCTATACCGTCACCC
>CAZFDP010000057.1:0-9813 GCA_964518185.1 uncultured Phocaeicola sp.
TCTTTATAAAAAGTGATTCCGAAGCGATTCGAACGCTTGACCCACGCCTTAGAAGGGCGTTGCTCTATCCAGCTGAGCTACGGAACCATCCTTAATTGCGGTGCAAAGGTAAGGAGTTTTGCCGAAACATGCAAGAAAAAGGGAACTTTTTTTGTATGTCTTGGATTATGGCTTGATTTTCTGCTTGTATACTTCGGTACGAGTCAATATTTCGCGTACAAAGTTGTAGGTTTCGCGTCCGCGGAAGTACCCGTTCTTGCACACAGGGTCGTTGAAGTATTCTTCGTTACTCTTCAGTAGGATAAAGTCGGCTACATTATTGTCCCAAACATATTTGTTCTTACCGTATTTTTCGGCTAAAGCCATGGCATCGAATACATGACCGATACCTCCATTGTAAGCAGCCAATACAAACTTGATACGTTCGTTGGGGTCTTCTATTTTACTGAATGAGCGAGCGGTTTGTCCTAAATATTTAGTGGCCGCCTTGATACTCTCTTCGGGATTTTGTTCCTTGCCTTCGGGTACTCCCATAGCTTTGGCTGTATGCGGCATAAGTTGCATCAAACCTTTGGCACCGGCCCACGATACGGCGGTTGTGTCGAAATTCGATTCGGTAAAGGCTAATGAAGCAAGCATACGCCAATCCCAACCGATATCTTTGGCATATTTCTTAAAAAGATGGTCGAAATGTGAAATCTTGCCGTCCTTGATGGAGAGGATAGATCCTTGTGGGGTACGTTTGCTTATTTCGAAATATCGTTTGGTACTGGCTCGATAGGCGGGAGATGTATGATTGTTGTTGTGCCACTGATTGGCAACTTCGGCCAATAAGGGGGAAGATTTTCGTACTGCCCAGGAAGCACGCTGGTCAAAACTGATGGGCAAGCTGATGTTCAAGTTGGGATAATAGGTCTTGTTCAGACGTGCCAAATCATTGTCGCATACAGCATAATCTATTTCACCGCTTGCTACCCGTGCAATCAAATCTTCTGTACTGATACTGTCATTGTCCACTCTACGAATTAGGATACCCCCTCCTAATTCCTTGTCCAAATTGATAAGCCGGTTCAAGTATTTACCGGGCTTGGCATACACTTCCTTGCCTATCAGTTGCGTCACATTGGTGATGGGTTTGTTCTTCGATCCGTTTCGTTGGACAAGTACTTGGTGGGTAATGACGTCTTCGCCACAAAATAGGACACTGTCCTTGAATTCTTTGATGTTGGGCAGCGGATAGGCTATCAAATCGCCTTTACCGGACAGAAGCATGTGCATCAGTTCGTAAGTGTCGGGTGCGGTCTTTATCTCAAGTTTCAACCCTTGTGATTCTGCAAACTGCTTGGCAAGTTCGTATTGGAATCCCATGGGTTCTCCCCGATAATCGAAGTACGAAATGGAGCTGTTCAGTGTTAAGGCAACCAATAAACCACTGTCCTTCATTTGTGGAAGATCCTGTAGGATAGCGGTATCATTTTGAGGCCGATGTCCGCACGACAGCATACAGATACAAGCAAGTATCCAAATAGAGATTTGTTTCATTGGGCTGAAATAATTACTTTTGCATTCAAAAGTAGAACAAATAAATTAAATATCAAACTTATGGTGAAGCATATTGTTTTATTTAAACTGAAAGATACACTTTCTAAGGAAGAAAAGTGTGATGTAATGAACTGTTTCAAGGCTGCTATAGAAGCGTTACCCGAAAAAATAGCGGTTATCCGCAAGGTATTTGTAGGCTTGAACATGAACGAAACCGAAACATGGGACATTTGTCTGGAAAGTGAATTCGACACATTGGATGATGTGAAATTATATGCTGCCCATCCCGACCATGTGGCTGCTGCGGGTATTCTAAAAGATGCCAAAGCAGACCGTGCGTGTGTAGATTATGAATTTTAAACGGAATTTCCGTTAAAATGAAAGAAAAAGGCAAGTTTTTCTGATAATTATTTGCATATATCGATTGGTTACTTTACTTTTGTCGCAAATTAAAAGTCTATAGTTATGCCAAGAACAACTACACATCATCATCACCATTACCTGACGATTCATTCGGTGGGCTGAGATGTTGTTTTGTAGCAAACGATATTGGTCAAGGCTTACCGATAAGGTAGGCCTTTTTTATTAATGGATTAATAATTAGAAAGAAAATACAGCTATGCTTAGAATTGCAGTACAGTCCAAAGGTCGGTTGTTCGAAGAAACCATGACCTTGTTACAAGAAGCGGATATCAAGATATCTCCGAAAAAGAGGATTCTGTTGGAACAGGCTTCTAATTTCCCGATTGAAGTGTTGTTCTTACGCGACGATGATATTCCTCAGTCGGTAGCCAATGGAGTGGCCGATTTAGGAATTGTGGGAGAAAACGAGTATGTGGAAAGGAATGAAGATGCCGAAATTGTCCGTCGGTTGGGATTCAGTAAGTGCCGTTTGTCATTGGCCATTCCCAAGGATGTGGACTATCCGGGATTGAAGTGGTTCGAAGGCCGTAAGGTGGCTACATCGTATCCGGGTATTCTGAAACAGTTTATGGACAAGAACGGAGTGAAGACAGACATTCATGTGATAACCGGTTCGGTAGAAATTGCACCGGGTATCAGTTTGGCTGATGCCATCTTCGATATCGTCAGCTCCGGTTCTACCTTGGTAAGCAACAGCCTGAAGGAAGTGGAAGTGGTGATGAAGAGCGAAGCCTTGCTTATAGGAAACAAAAACCTTTCGGAAGAAAAGAAAGCGATACTCGAAGAATTGTTGTTCCGTATTGAAGCGGTAAAGGCTGCCGAAGACAAGAAATATGTGCTGATGAATGCGCCGACCGACAAGCTGAAAGAAATTATCGATGTGCTTCCAGGTATGAAGAGTCCAACCATTATGCCGTTGGCACAGGAAGGGTGGAGTTCTGTGCATACGGTGCTCGACCAGAAATGTTTTTGGGATATTATCGGTAAACTGAAATCTTTAGGGGCAGAAGGTATCTTGGTACTTCCCATTGAGAAAATGATTTTGTAATTATGAAAAAGATAAGTTACCCTATACCCGGTGAATGGGCAGAAATACTGAAACGTCCGGTGTTGGATATGGAAACGCTTCGTGGTACGGTAAATGAAGTCTTGGCTAAAGTGAGAGCCGGAGGCGACAAAGCCGTAATGGAGTACGAAGAACGTTTCGATAAGGTGATATTGGAGTCGCTTGCGGTGACGGAAGTCGAAATGCAGGAAGCGGAAAAAGAGGTGTCTGAAGAACTGAAAGAAGCTATTTTGTTGGCACAGAAGAATATACAAACTTTCCATTCTGCACAGAAGTTCGAAGGCCGTAAGATAGAAACCGTACCGGGAGTGACTTGCTGGCAAAAGGCAGTAGCCATTGAAAAAGTGGGGCTTTATATTCCTGGTGGTACGGCTCCGTTGTTCTCTACCGTATTGATGCTTGCCACTCCTGCCAAGATAGCCGGATGCAAGGAGATTGTGCTCTGTACCCCTCCCAATAAGGAAGGAAAAGTAAATCCAGCCATTCTGTTTGCAGCCAAAGTGGCGGGAGTCAGCAAGATATTCAAGGCCGGTGGGGTGCAGGCTATCGGTGCCATGGCATACGGTACGGAAAGTGTTCCTAAGGTGTACAAGATATTTGGACCGGGTAACCAATATGTAATGGCGGCCAAGCAGCAAGTGTCGCTTCATGATGTGGCGATAGATATGCCGGCCGGTCCCTCGGAAGTGGAAGTACTGGCTGATGAAACGGCTAATCCGGTTTTTGTCGCGGCTGATTTGCTTTCGCAAGCCGAACACGGAGTGGATAGTCAGGTAGTGCTGATAACTACATCCGAAGAACTGATTGAACAAGTGGAAGAAGAAGTACAACAGCAGTTGGCCCGCTTGCCGCGTAAAGAAATAGCCGAAAAGTCATTGAAGAATAGCAAAATGATATTGGTAAAGGATATGGAAGAAGCTATTGCCATGACCAATGAATACGCTCCCGAACATTTGATTATTGAGACAAGTAACTATATGGAAATAGCCGAGAAAGTGGTAAATGCCGGCTCGGTATTCTTAGGTTCGCTCACTCCGGAAAGTGCGGGCGATTATGCTTCGGGTACCAACCATACTTTGCCGACAAACGGTTATGCAAAGGCTTATAGTGGTGTGAGCCTTGATAGTTTTATCCGTAAGATAACATTTCAGGAAATTACCCGCGAAGGTATGGAAGCAATAGGCCCTGCCATTGAATTGATGGCTGCCAACGAACAACTCGATGCCCACAAGAATGCGGTAACCGTCCGATTAAAAGCCTGCAAGAAATGAAAGAACTGAAAGAACTGACACGTCCCAATGTATGGGCTTTGAAGCCTTATTCATCGGCACGTGATGAATATAGTGGGGTAGAGGCATCGGTATTTCTCGATGCTAACGAAAATCCGTATCATGCTCCGTTTAACCGTTATCCTGACCCTTTGCAAAAGGAACTCAAAGCTTTGATAGCTCCTTTGAAGCATGTGCGCGAAGAGCAGATCTTCTTGGGGAACGGTAGTGATGAAGCCATTGATTTGGTATTCCGTGCTTTTTGTAGGCCGGGAGTGGACAATGTAGTGGCTATCGATCCTACTTATGGCATGTACCAAGTATGTGCCGAAGTGAACGATGTAGCATATCGGAAAGTACTTCTCGATGAAACATATCAATTCTCGGCAGAGAAATTGTTGGCAGCTTCGGATGAACATACCAAAGCCATCTTCCTTTGTTCGCCCAATAATCCTACCGGTAATAACCTTTGTCGCAAGGAGATAGAAACATTGTTGGAACGCTTTGATGGCTTGGTGATTGTTGATGAGGCTTATGCTGATTTCTCCGGTGCCCGTTCGTTCTTGCTCGATTTGGACAAGTATCCTAACCTGATAGTGCTGCAAACGTTCTCCAAGGCTTGGGGATGTGCGGCTATCCGTTTGGGGATGGCCTTTGCCTCACCCGAAATTATCGGTTTGTTCAACAAGATAAAGTATCCGTATAATGTAAATCTGCTTACCCAACAGGAAGCCATTCAACTTTTACAAACTCCTGAAAAAGTACAAGAGTGGGTGGATGTATTGTTGGAGGAACGTGCCCGGTTGATGAAGGATTTTTCCCAATTGCCTTGTTGTGAAAAGGTTTATCCTACCGATGCTAACTTTTTCCTGGCTAAAGTAACCGATGCCAAGAAGATTTATGAATATTTGGTAAGTAAGGGAATTATCGTACGTAATCGTACTCATGTGGCACTTTGTGGTAATTGTTTGCGTATTACCATAGGTACACCTGATGAGAATAATACCTTGTTGGATGCTTTGAAAGAAAACGTCATGTCATTCTGAACAATGTGAAGAATCAGAAAAGTTATTGGTTATGAAAAAAGTTTTGTTTATTGATAGAGACGGAACCTTGGTGATAGAACCACCCATTGATTATCAACTCGATGCTTATGAAAAATTGGAATTTTATCCGAAGGTGTTCCGTAATTTGGGATTTGTCCGTAGCAAACTGGATTTTGAGTTTGCTATGGTGACCAATCAGGATGGTTTGGGTACTTCTTCTTTTCCGGAAGAGACCTTTTGGCCGGTACATAATCTGGTAATGAAGACATTTGAAAACGAAGGCATCACCTTTGATGAAGTGTTCATTGACCGAAGTTTCCCGGAAGACAATGCACCAACCCGCAAACCAAGAACAGGAATGTTGGTCAAGTATATAGATAATCCCGATTATGACATGGCCGGAAGTTTTGTGATAGGCGACCGCTATACGGATGTGGAACTTGCCAAGAATTTGGGCTGCAAGGCTATTTTGTTACAAGACGACCGATTGTCTTTAAAGGAGAAAGGCTTGGAAGATTATTGTGTGCTTGCTACCCGTGATTGGGATAAGATAGCCGAATTCCTTTTTGCCGGTGAACGGGTGGCCGAAGTGAAGCGTACTACCAAGGAGACTGATATATATATAAAGGTGGATTTGAATGGAAGCGGTAAGTGTGATATTGCAACCGGTTTGGGATTCTTTGACCACATGTTGGAACAGATAGGCAAGCATGGTAATTTAGATTTGACCATTCGGGTGAAGGGAGATTTGGAAGTGGACGAACATCATACCATCGAAGATACAGCCATAGCTTTAGGCGAATGTATAGCGAAGGCTTTGGGCGACAAACGTGGCATTGAACGGTATGGCTATTGTTTGCCTATGGATGATTGCTTATGTCAAGTTGCATTGGATTTCGGAGGTCGTCCGTGGTTGGTATGGGAGGCTGAATTCAAACGCGAGAAAATAGGGGAGATGCCTACCGAAATGTTCCTCCATTTTTTCAAATCGCTTAGTGATGCAGCCCGTATGAATTTGAACATCAAGGCCGAAGGCCAAAATGAACATCATAAAATAGAAGGTATCTTCAAGGCTTTGGCTCGTGCCATTAAGATGGCGGTAAGTAGGGATATCTATCATTTTGAAGTACCTTCGAGTAAAGGTAGTCTATAACAGCAAAGAGGGAACTTGGTTCCCTCTTTGCTGTTATAGTTCTTCACATTCTTTTAACCAAAGTGTTGCACAGGCATCGCTCGGCATTTTCCAATCTCCTCGTGGGCTTAACCCTACTGATCCAACTTTAGGCCCGTCGGGCAAACATGAGCGTTTGAATTGTTGTTGGAAAAATCGACGATAGAAGGTAGTGAGCCATTTCTTGATGGTATCTTCATCGTACACTCCACGGAAAGCAATGCTTGCCAAGTAGAAAATCTTTGATGGACGGAATCCGAAGCGGAGGAAGTGATACAAGAAAAAATCGTGCAATTCGTATGGTCCTACCAAATCTTCGGTTTTTTGCTTGATGTTTCCTTGTTCGTCGGCCGGTATTAACTCAGGGCTGATAGGGGTGTCGACAATATCTAATAATGTATTTCGTGATTCGTAATCCACTCCATTCAAAGCTACCCAATTGACTAAATATTTAACCAATGTTTTAGGAATGCTTCCATTTACTCCATACATGGACATATGGTCGCCATTGTAGGTAGCCCAACCTAATGCCAATTCCGACAAGTCGCCGGTACCAATAACCAATGCTCCTACTTTGTTGGCATAATCCATCAGAATTTGAGTACGTTCGCGTGCCTGACTGTTTTCGTAGGTCACATCGTGTATTGTCATATCGTGTTCAATATCCTTAAAATGTTGGATACACGCTTCTTTGATGCTGATTTCCTTGATGGTGATTCCTAATGATGACATTAAGTGAAGTGCATTGTTATAAGTACGGTCGGTTGTACCGAAACCTGGCATGGTAATGCCAATAATTCCTTTTCGGGGCAAGTCGAGTTTATCGAATGTCTTGGCACATACTAAAAGTGCTAATGTGGAATCCAATCCGCCCGATATACCTATTACCGCTGTTTTTGAATGGGTATGCACCATACGCTTGGCAAGGCCTGCCACTTGGATGGCAAAAATTTCCTCGCAACGCTTGTCCAATTCTTCGCCTTGGGGCACAAAGGGATGTGCTTCGATGGGGCGTGTCAAAGTAAGGTCACGTGGATTCACCAATTCGGTGGTAATGTGTGTAATCTGTTTGTCTGCATAATAGGCTATGTTTGCAGAGAAAGTTGTATTAACTCTCCGTTCGTTACGGATACGTTCTACATCTATTTCGCTGATAATGAGCTGCTCTTTCAAAGAGAACCGTTCACTTTCGGCCAATAACGTTCCGTTTTCGTATATCAGTCCTTTACCATCGAACACTACATCGGTGGTCGATTCACCAAATCCACAGGCACTTAATACATAACCGGCAATGCAACGAGCAGATTGTTGGCTGAGCAATGAACGCAGATAAGTGTATTTACCTATACTTTCATTGTCGGCCGAAAGGTTGAAGATGATTTCGGCTCCCTTCAATGCCAAAGAAGAACTGGGTGGAATAGCTGCCCATACGTCCTCACAAATTTCAATGCCGAAACAAGTGTCGGGAGTATTGAACAGCAAGTGAGTACCGCATGGTATGTTTTGTCCGCATATACGTAGTGAAGTGTCTGTCAGACTTTGTGCGGATGAAAACCAACGTTGTTCGTAAGATTCCTTATGGTTTGGTAGATAAGTTTTGGGAACTACACCCAGAATTTTTCCTCTCTGAATGATTACCGCCCCATTTATCAGTGTGGAATTGATACTAATCGGCATTCCGATGATGGAAATGATATCCATTTGGCGGGTATTGTTCATGATTTGCATCAGTGCCATTTCGGCTTCTTCCAAAAGAAGAGATTGGCCGAACAGGTCGGCACATGAATAACCCGTGATGCAGAGCTCGGGGAAAACAATCATTTGTACCCCTTTACCATCGGCTATGGCAATCAGGGTATCGATTTGTTGCGCATTAAATTTACAATCGGCTACCTTCACTTGTGGAATGGCCGCCGCTACCTTTACAAAACCATGTTTCATATAATCTAATATATAATAGGTATATAATGATACTGCAAAAATAATCATTCCTTGGCTTTTATAAGGATATGGAAAGAAAAAAATAAAAAAAAGAGGTGAAATATTTGTTGGTTACTAAAAAGTGTCTATCTTTGCAAACAGAAACGAATTGTAATGATTACAAATTTAAAAGAGAATTATTAATGAAGACGTATGATTATTTATTGAGTTATGGTGTAAAGCCGTCTGTTCAGCGTATTGCCATTATGGATTATTTGTTGGCACATCGCACACACCCTTCTATTGAAGATATTTATCTGGCTTTATGCGATGATATTCCTACGCTTTCAAAAACGACCGTCTATAATACGTTGAAAATATTTGTGGAGCATGGTGCTGCACAAATGCTGACTATAGACGAGCGTAATGTAAACTACGATGGTGATGTGAGCCTTCATGCTCATTTCCTTTGTAAGAAATGCAACAAAATATTTGACTTGCCGGCAGTACATGAAGAAGAACGTATGAAGGAGTTCAATATGAACGGTTTTGCTGTACAGGAAATCCATCAATATTACAAGGGTATTTGTCCTATGTGTGCTGCATCGGCAGAGAAATTAGATTAAAATCAATTGAAATATTACTAACTAATAACTATTAAAAGATTAAGATTATGGCTAAGAAATTTATTTGTACAGTTTGTGGTTATATTCATGAAGGTGATGCCGCTCCTGAAAAATGTCCGTTGTGTAAGGTTCCTGCCAGCAAGTTCAAGGAAATGGAAGAAACAGAAGGCGGTTTGCAATTTGCCGATGAACATGTAATTGGTGTAGCCAAGGGTTGCGATGATGAAATGATTAAGGATTTGAACAACCACTTCATGGGCGAATGTACAGAAGTAGGTATGTATTTGGCAATGAGCCGTCAGGCCGATCGTGAAGGTTATCCTGAAATAGCAGAAGCTTTCAAGCGTTATGCATGGGAAGAAGCCGAACATGCCGCTAAGTTTGCTGAACTTTTGGGTGATGTGGTATGGGATACCAAAACCAATGTAGAAAAGCGTATGAATGCTGAATGTGGTGCTTGTGAAGACAAGAAGCGCATTGCTACCCGTGCCAAGCAATTGAACCTTGACGCTATTCACGATACCGTTCACGAAATGGCTAAGGACGAAGCCCGTCATGGTAAGGGATTCGAAGGTTTGTACAATCGTTATTTTAAGAAGTAACAGTAGTATAAAAGTTAAAGGATAAGGGAGGCTTACAACGCAGGTCTCCCTTATCCTTTTTATTATCATAAGTTATGATAAAATTTATCGTAACTTGAAACCAGAGCCGGACATAACTTACGCCTCGAAACTAATACGGCCATTTATAG
>CAZFDP010000058.1:0-9780 GCA_964518185.1 uncultured Phocaeicola sp.
GGCACCGGCCATTAAGAATTGTTTTTTCATGTTTCGATTAGTATATTTAATTATTTTATTTAAGTTTCGCAAGCTCAACTTTCAGGAGATAAAGGAGTTAAAGGGAGTTATCGCTTCGCTCGTCCTTCGGACAGGGAGTTAAAGGCCAAATGTTTTACCTTGTGTAAACATCCGTCTAAGCTATCGGCTTTATCTCCTTAGGCTCAAAGAGCCGATAACTCCTTTTAACTACCTTTAACTACCTAACTTTCGCACTTGCGAAAGTTGAATTATTTTATCTTACTTGGTACATATCGTAGTTGCAAATATTGTTCGCCTGGTGAAATATAATTAGCCTCATACATTTCTTTACGGATAACAAAAGCTTCTGCCCTTCTACGTATATATCTTTCTACCTTCGGTTCCTGTTTCTTACAAAAATTAAGAATCTTAAAAGTTCCGTCGGAATAGACTTTGGCATATACTTTAACCGTACGGACGGAAGTAGCATACTCGGCCAATTTCTTTCCCTTTTCCTTATCAACCCATAAAATGGCAGTGGCTTTACATTCTTCACATCCCAATGTAATTTCTTCCATCCGGGTCTTTGTATGCCTACAAGAAGCCAACAATAAAGTTAATAAAACACAGATCTTTACTATGAATTTCATATTATTCTTCAATAGGTGTAACCTCTACAATTTCAGCCTCTTCGATAACAGGCTTTGTCTCTTCTTTGCGAAAACGGATTTGGTTGACCAATGCCGACACACCATAGACAATGCAACTTACCCCCACTATCATGAATGGGATGGCAGCAGCAGCAAACGGATTGACCAGAACAACCAAACCGGCTGCCAACAAAAGTATGGGAACAATATAATACCCGGCAGGGACTTGTGTCCATCCGCGGGCAGAAACCAAATTCACCACCTGACTGATACCAGCAAAAACCAAGACGGCTCCCAATACATACATCAGGATACTGATAAAGAAATCGGGCATTATCATCAGCCACAAGCCAAGCAGACCGCTACCAATGCTCATCAAAGGAAAGGGCATGCCTATATTGCGTCCCTTGAGCAAATAGGTAACTACGGTGAAAATACCCGGCAACAGGAACAAGGCACCCACGGCCATGACCAGATACTTAGGGGCCGCATCCGACCAAGCTACCAACAACACACCTACCAAAACGGCACACACGCATCTTACTATGGAATGATTCATTGTCTTCATATTCTTTCGTTTTAAATTACAGTTGCGAATATAGCGATTATTTTTTAATGATTAATAACCAATAAGGTAAAAACCATTCGCCGACATCAAATGTTCATCTATTGTAACTCTAAAAACAAGAATTATGAACAATGGAAAAATTATCGTCGGATTTGCGCTGGGAGCGCTGGCCGGCACAGCACTGAGTTGTTTTGCACACAGCCATCGTGGACATCAGTTAAGAAGGGACATCTACCGTACCATTCAGGATATGAAAGCTCGCGGCAAGTGTTGCCAGGCCTGCGAATGTGGCGAAGAATGTGAATGCACCGAAGAACAGGAATGCCAGAAACAGGAGTAAAGTAGCAAAGTGGATGTACCAAAAGTGCATCCATTTTTATATTATAGCACCATAGCTTTTCGTCATTTATCAAAGATTTACTATCTTTGTGCCACAATTTCAACCCTGCAGCTTATGACAAAGAGCGATTATCCTTCCGTTTTGTTAATTTATACCGGCGGAACCATCGGTATGATAGAGAATCCTATTACAGGTGCACTCGAAGCTTTCAACTTCAACCGGCTTCTGGAAAACGTACCCGAACTGAAACGTTTCAACTATCACATCAGTTCGTATCAGTTCTCTTCTCCCATCGACTCATCGGACATGGAACCGTCTTTTTGGTCAAAACTGGTCAAAATCATTACCGACAATTACGACCAGTTCGATGGATTTGTAATTCTGCATGGTACCGATACCATGGCCTATACAGCATCGGCCCTAAGCTTTATGCTCGAAAACCTGTCGAAACCGGTTATCCTCACCGGTAGCCAGTTACCCATCGGTATGCTCCGTACAGACGGAAAAGAAAACCTGATTACTGCCATAGAGATAGCTGCAGCCAAACATCCCGACGGAAAGGCCATGGTGCCCGAGGTGTGTATCTTCTTCGAAAACCAATTGCTCAGAGGAAACCGAACCACCAAAATCAATGCCGAAAATTTCAATGCTTTCCGTTCGTACAACTATCCGGCATTGGCTACAGCAGGTATACATATAAAGTACGAACACGACCGCATACACAAACCCGACCCTACCTTGCCACTGAAACCGCATTATGTGTATGATACCAATGTGATTGTACTCACCCTCTTCCCCGGCATTCAGGAAAACCTGATACGCAATCTGTTACAGACTCCGGGACTACGGGCTGTGGTGCTCAAGACATACGGCTCGGGCAATGCCCCACAAAAGCCTTGGTTCATCCAGGCACTGAAGGAGGCTGTAGAAAGAGGTATAGTGATTGTGAACATTTCGCAATGTCCTACCGGTATGGTAGAAATGAACAAATACCAGACAGGACTACAGTTGCTGGATGCAGGAGTGGTAAGCGGATACGACAGCACCGTAGAATCCATCCTGACCAAACTGATGTTTATGTTGGGACATGGAAAGACACCCGAAGAAATACGCCAACTGATGAACATTCCGTTAGCTGGAGAAATTACCAAAGAATAAAGGATAAATCTTACCCGACAAGTCATTTGGAAAGAAACGAATCATTATTCGTACCCCGAAACCGAAATAAAGCCGCCTCATTTTTGCAAGGCAAACAAGAAAAATGTAGCTTTGCAATATCAACCATATAAGAGGAAAGATTATGAACGACTATCAAATCCTTGTCGTAGACGATGAAGAAGACTTGTGCGAAATCCTGAAGTTCAATTTAGAGAACGAGGGATATAAGGTAGATACCGCCAACTCGGCCGAAGAAGCCCTGAAAATGAAACTCACATCCTATAGCCTGCTTCTACTGGATGTAATGATGGGCGAAATATCGGGCTTCAAGATGGCAAACATACTGAAAAGCAACAAGGAAACCGAACACATTCCCATCATCTTCATTACTGCCAAGGATACAGAAAACGATACCATTACGGGGTTCAATCTTGGAGCCGATGACTATATCTCCAAACCATTCTCCTTGCGCGAAGTCATTGCCCGCGTGAAAGCGGTTATCCGACGCACGGCCATTGCAGCCCCCAAAACTCCTGCCGAAGAACTGAGTTTCAAGGGACTCTCGCTGAATACCCTCCAAAAGAAGGTATGCATAGACGGAAAAGAAATAGCCCTCACCAAAAAGGAATTCGAAATATTGCTTCTGCTCCTGCAAAACAAAGGACACGTATTTTCACGCGAAGACATACTGGCCAAGGTATGGAAAGAAGAGGTCTATGTACTCGACCGCACCATTGATGTGAACATTACCCGTTTGCGTAAGAAAGTAGGCGAATATGGAAAATGTATCGTAACCCGATTGGGATACGGATATTGTTTTGAATGTGAATAACTTTAATTCGTCCCGATATGGCAATCCGGCTTTCCAAACACTTTTTGTCGTTCAGCAGACAATTGTTCCTTTCGGTCATCGCCCTGTTTATAGCCTTTGTCATCTGTTTCATCGCTTTCCAGTACCGGCGTGAAAAAGATTACAAGGTAGAACTGCTCAATACACAGCTGCAAAACTACAACGACCGGATGAGCGACTTTCTGCGCATACAGGATTCATTGAACGTCAGTTTGTTGAATCTGTATGTAAAGACACACCACATGGACGACTTGCGTGTAACAGTCATCACCCCTAAAGGAGAAGTAGTGTTCGACAACTTACGGGAAGTGCCAATGGGATTCAACAATCACCTGAACCGCCAGGAAGTTCAACAAGCCCTGCAAAAGGGAAGCGGATATGCCATCAGCCGCATGTCGGAAAGTGTGGGAGAGAAATTCTTCTATTCTGCCCGTTATTACAGCGATTTGAAATTGATTCTCCGCTCGTCCCTCCCCTACACAATAAACCTTACCCGCTACCTGAAAGCCGATTCGCACTACGTATGGTTTGCACTGATTGTCAGCTTGGTGCTGATAGGCATCTTCTATAGCTTTACGCACAAATTGGGAATGTCCATCAAGCAATTGCAACAATTTGCCTTGAGGGCCGACCGCAACGAATCCATTGATACCGATGCCCAACGCTCTTTCCCCCGCAACGAATTGGGCGAGATATCGCAACACATCATCCAAATTTACCACCGTTTGCATAGAACCAAGGAAAAACTTTATATAGAACGTGAAAAGCTGATTACTCACCTGCGTATGTCACACGAAGGTCTTGGCGTATTCACCCGAAAGAAAAAGGAAATATTGGTAAACAACCTGTTTACCCAATACATCAACTTCATATCCGACAAGAATTTAGGAAGCACAGAAGAAATTTTCTCCGTCCCCGAGTTAAAACCCATTTCGGACTTTTTAATGAAGAACAATGAAATGAGCATAGCCGATGAAGAGAAACGAATGGCATTTAACGTAGAAAAAAACGGACGCATCTTTTCCATAGGGTGCAACATTTTTCAGGATGACAGCTTTGAAATCTCCATCAACGACATGACGCAAGAAGAAGAACAAGCTCGCATGAAACGACAATTGACCCAAAACATAGCCCACGAACTGAAAACACCCGTAAGCAGTATACAAGGGTATTTGGAAACCATTGTAAGCAACCCTGAGTTACCCCGCGAACGAATCAACTCTTTTTTGGAAAGAAGTTATGCACAGAGCAACCGGTTGACCCACTTGATTCGCGACATTTCATTACTTACCCGCATGGAAGAAGCACCCAACATGAGCGAAAAAGAAACCATAAACTTGGGTATAATGTTGCAGAATATCTTCAGCGAAGTGTCTCTGCAATTGGAAGAAAAGCAGATAACCGCCAACAACTTGATTCCTGAAGAACTGACCATTCAAGGCAATTCATCCTTGTTATACTCCATCTTCCGCAATCTGACGGATAATGCCATTGCATATGCCGGTACGGGGATAGATATCAACGTGCGCTGCTTCCGCCAAGACGAGCAATTCTACTATTTCAGTTTTGCAGATACGGGTATAGGCATTGGAGAGGAGCATTTGGGACGCCTCTTCGAACGTTTCTACCGGATAGACAAAGGACGTTCGCGCAAATTGGGGGGCACAGGCTTAGGATTGGCTATCGTAAAGAATGCCGTATTGCTTCATAAAGGAAGCATCTTCGCCAAGAGTAATCCGGGTGGAGGACTGGAATTTATTTTTTCCTTGGCCAAGGAATAGTGGCATAAGTAACCATATAGTCGGGAGTAGTCATATAGTCTATGTAGTGAAAGTCCCTTGTATCGGGTATATAGATACCTTTCACGCTTCCCCCCTCCATGGGATAACACGGAAGAATACGGAAATCTCTCAAGAAATCGACACCTTCCTTATCAATCAGTTTATACAAAGTTTCCTTGGCACACCAGTGCAAAAGGTATCCTGTTATATCATCATCGGCTCTGCTGATGGATATTTCTTCATCGGGACGGATGAATTTGTGTGCCACCCGTTTCACCCTGTCACCAAAACGCTCTATGTCAATGGCTACATCTTCGTAGGGCGAATAGGCCACGGCTACATATCCTTGGGTATGCGAGAAACTGATACCACCACTTCCGTCTACCAAATAAGGCCGACCCGTGGGATGATAAGCTATCTCCTTCTCCTCGCCATTCAAAAGTTCCTTCAGAAGGGCACGCACAGCCAACCACTCCAGCTTGCGCTTGTCGGAGGTGAAGCGTGCCAAGCCGGCTTCGTAATATTCAAAGTGGTTGAACATGGAAATGAGCTGGTCGATGGTTTCTTCTATTTTCCACACACCCACCATCAGGTCTACTTCATGATATATACGGTATAAGGCCATATCAATCCATTATTACTTTTATTTTCAGAATTCGGCGGGCATCCATTTCGAGCACCTCGAAGTGGAAGCGTCCATAATCCAATTTTTCGTGAAGAACGGGGAATTCACCCTTGATTTCGAGCAACAAGCCTGCCAATGTATCGGCTTCGCCTTCCACTTTTTCAAACACATCATTGTCGGTCTTGGTAATTTTGTAGAAGTCGGACAACAAGGTCTTGGCCTCGAACACATAAGTATGGTCGTCGAGTTTAACGTACGAGCGTTCTTCCTCATCGTATTCGTCGTTGATTTCACCCACAATTTCCTCGATGATGTCTTCCATGGTAACGATACCTGATGTACCTCCAAACTCATCTACCACAATGGCAATGTGAGTCTTGCTGGCTTGGAAATCGCGCAACAAATCGTCTATCATCTTGGTTTCGGGCACAAAATAGGCGGCACGCACCAAAGTCTGCCAACGGAAATTATCGCCTTTACCCAAATGAGGCAACAAGTCCTTGATGTAAAGAATACCCTTGATATTATCGCGTGAGCCATCGTATATGGGGATTCGTGAATAAGCATTTTCAACCACACACTTCAACACTTCCGAGAAAGGTGTGTGAATGTCCAGATCCACCATATCGAGACGCGGAGTCATAATCTCTACGGCAGTTTCGCCTCCAAAACGGATAATACCTTCGAGGATGTTGCTTTCTTCTGAGATTTCAGCCTTATCGGTCAGTTCGAGTGCTTGCGAAAGGTCGTCTACAGAGATATTGTAGCTCTTCTTCGATACCCGTTTGTTGATAAGAACCGATGAGCGCACCAACAAGCCCGACAAAGGCGACCACACTTTTCGCAACACCACATGGACAGGAGCAGCAAAACGGGCAAAGCTCAATGTGTGTTGCGCCGAATAGATTTTGGGCATGATTTCACCGAAAAGCAGCAGCAAGAAAGTAAGGATTACGGTAATGACCAGAAACTCCAATATGACGGATGTACCGAAATCGATGACTTCGGCAAAGAAGAAATTGCACAACATGATAATGAGCACGTTGACAAAGTTATTGGAGATAAGAATAGTGGCCAACAATCGTTCAGAGTCGGCCAAAAGGTCCTTAATATACTTGTCGGAAGAATGCTCCTCTTCTTCTATTTCATTCAAATCGCTTGGCGACAAGGAAAAGAAAGCAATTTCGGATGCGGACACGAAGCCCGAAGCAAACAACAATAATACGGCCAAAACAATGGCCACAATAGCTCCGGCAGAAGGAGACATGACGGTTACACCATCAAATAAATCCGCAAAGCGGCATAAATACGAGTCAGGGTCCAAGGAATATAATTTTAGTTAGACATCAGTTGAATCTCAAAACGGCAAGTCGTCCGACGGATTGTTGTCCACAGGTTGTTGCACCGGTTGTTGGGGTGCCGGAGCTGCCTGAGGTTGCGGTTGTGCAGCACCTCGCGGGGTAAGCATTTCCATATTGTCGGCAAAAATTTCTACAATGTTACGCTTGATGCCATTCTGGTCATCATACGAACGGCTCCGGATTTTACCTTCAATATACAGCTTGTCACCTTTACGTACATATTTTTCGGCAGTTTGAGCCAATCCTCTCCACAACACGATGTTGTGCCATTCGGTACGTTCGGGCACCTGAGTGCCATTGGCCAGCGTATACGCTCTATCGGTAGTAGCCAACGAGAAAGTTGCTACTGCCACACCACTATCCAAGTATCTTACATCGGGGTCTTTGCCCACATTGCCAATCAATATGACTTTGTTTACTGACATAACTTTTTTATCCGTTTTGATGATTAGGCTCCAAAATTAGCGAAAAAAACTGAGAAACCAAATTTGATACAGCAAATTTATGCAATTCTTTAATCGGCACCTTCAAGAACCCCTCCAAGGAAGGCGAATCTTGAGGGATTTCCACCTCGTAAAAGTTGGCATAAATCACCCTGTGTGAAAGGACATGCTTCACCCCACGCCTTACCAGACGAAGAAAACGATGGTTTCTTCCTTGCAAAACGTCGTTTTCTTCATCAGAAAACGTCGTTTTCCCCAACATATCTTCCAATCGGCAGAAAAGTAGTTGGGGCTTATCAGCCACATCTTCATCCGTTTCTATCAGTGGAAGTTCATAGAGGTTCTTCCAAATGTCATTGCCCTTCCGTTTATTTATAAAGGTATACGCACCCATGCGTACATATATATAATTGAAATAACGGTTGGTCACCTTGGTCTTGTGCTGCTTGACGGGGAGTGCATCTGCCCTACCTTGCTGAAGGGCGGCACAGCTATCGGCCAAGGGGCATTCTGCACAATGGGGCGATGTGGGTGTACATTGCAAAGCTCCGAATTCCATTATCGCCTGATTGTAAAGCGACGGACGTTTAAGGTCAAGCAATTCCCGGGCGGCTTGTGCAAATTGTTTCTTCCCCAAAGTAGAATCGATGGGCGTTTCGATACCCAACCAACGGGAAAGCACACGGTATACATTGCCATCCACCACCGCATATGGCATATCATAGGCAAACGAGCAGATGGCAGCTGCCGTATATTCGCCCACCCCTTTCAAGGCAAGCACCCCTTCGTAAGTAGTGGGGAAACCACCCGCCTGGGCCATGCTCTTGGCAGCAGCATGAAGATTACGGGCACGTGAATAATATCCCAACCCCTGCCAGTGTTTCATCACCTCGTCTTCATCGGCCTCGGCCAATGTAAAGACATCAGGAAACCGATGCACGAACCTCCGGTAATAATCATACCCTTGCGCCACCCTTGTTTGTTGAAGGATGATTTCGGATATCCAAATAAGGTATGGATTCTTGGTATGCCTCCAAGGCAAGTCGCGCTTGTTTTGTTGGTACCAGGCTATCAATATATCTGCAAAACGCTTCATCATTCTCTATTTTTCCGCAAAAATAAGCGAAGAAAAGCAACATCGGGAATTTTTTCTAAAATTTCTTTGGAATATTTTTCTTTAAGCTACAGAAAATCTGTATATTTGCAGTCCGAAATTTGAAACTTAACGTATAACAACTAAATAATAGAATAAAATGACTAAAGCAGATATCGTAAACGAAATTACGAGAAAGACTGGTACTGACAAGCAAACAGTACTCAATACCATCGAAGCATTTATGGAAGTAGTGAAGGAATCTTTGTCTGAAGAAGAAAACGTATATTTGCGCGGTTTCGGTAGCTTCATCGTAAAGAAGAGAGCTCAAAAGACTGCCCGCAACATCTCAAAGAACACTACTATCATTATTCCTGAACACAATATTCCGGCATTCAAGCCGGCCAAGACTTTTACATTGTCTGTAAAGAAATAATAAGAGAGAAACAATAATTTTAGTATTAACCCTATAAATTTTGAAGCTATGCCAAGCGGAAAGAAGAAAAAAAGACATAAAATGTCTACTCACAAGCGTAAGAAAAGACTGAGAAAGAACAGACATAAAAGCAAATAAACATTTGTAGTCTGTGTGAGACAACAAATAAAGAACAAACCTTGCAAAGCAACAATCGCCTTTCGGGTTTGTTCTTTGTTTAAGTGACAAACCTAAAAAAGCAAAAGAAAAGTGACAAGCGAACTTGTAATCGACGTACAGCCCAAAGAGATTTCCATCGCACTCATGGAAGACAAAGCGCTCGTGGAATTCCAGAAGGAAAACCAAACAGTATCCTTCAGTGTGGGCAACATGTATTTAGGCAAGGTCAAGAAACTGATGCCCGGCCTCAATGCATGCTTTGTGGATGTAGGTTTCGGTAAAGACGCTTTTCTTCACTATCTTGACTTAGGTCCTC
>CAZFDP010000059.1:0-9618 GCA_964518185.1 uncultured Phocaeicola sp.
TTGTAATTTGATTGAATGAAATGAAATATGATCTGATTACCATATTAGGACCTACTGCCTCAGGAAAGACCCCGTTGGCTGTGGCATTGGCTGATAAACTCGGTACGGAGATTATCAGCGGAGATAGTCGTCAGGTATATAGACGTATGGATTTAGGTACCGGTAAAGACTTGGCGGACTATACAATTAATGGGAAAAATATACCTTTTCATTTAATTGATATCGTTGAACCAGGGACCAAATATAATGTATTTGAGTATCAACGGGACTTCCTGAAGGCTTATCAATATATTACGATGAAGGGTAAATTACCCATTCTTTGTGGAGGGACAGGCATGTATCTGGAATCGATATTGAAAGGCTACCGTTTGTTGCCGGTACCGGAAAATCCGGAATTGCGTGCTTCGCTCGAAGGTAAATCTTTGGAAGAACTGACTTTACTTTTGGCTACTTATAAGAAACTTCATAATTCAACGGATGTGGATACAGCCAAACGAGCTATCCGTGCCATTGAAATAGAAGAATATTATAAGAAACAACCGGTTGAAGAACGTGAATTTCCACATTTGAACAGTTTGATTGTTGGAGTGGATATTGACCGCGAACTGAGAAGGGAGAAGATAACTCGTCGTTTGAAACAACGACTTGAAGAAGGGATGGTAGATGAAGTGAAGGGGCTGTTGGATGAAGGTATTGCTCCTGAAGACTTGATTTATTATGGATTGGAATATAAATACTTGACATTACATGTCATGGGACAGTTGACATTTGATGAAATGTTCATTCAATTGGAAACTGCCATTCATCAGTTTGCCAAACGGCAGATGACTTGGTTCCGGGGCATGGAGCGGAGAGGATTTACCATACATTGGTTGGATGCAACATGTTCAACCGATGATAAATTAAATAAGATAGAACAATTATTGAACACAGAAACTTAGTGCTATGGCAGTTGAACCGAACAGATGGGGAGTGGTTTATAACCCGAAGGCAGGAAGCCGGAAAACCCAAAAAAGATGGAATGAAATTCGTGAATACATGGAAAGCCGAGGCGTACTTTTTGATTATGTACAATCAGAAGGATACGGTTCGGTAGAACGTTTGTCGCGTATATTGGCTAACAATGGTTATCAGACTATTGTGGTAGTGGGAGGTGACGGTGCTATTAACGATGCCATTAATGGAATTATGGGTTCATCTGCCGAAAATAAAGAGAATATAGCGCTTGGTATTATCCCTAATGGTATAGGTAATGACTTTGCCAAGTATTGGGGGCTGGATGAAGACAACTACAAGGAAGCGGTGGATTGGATTATCAGCCGTCGTTTGCGTAAAATAGATGTAGGACGTGTGGGGTATACGGATGGCGATATGTGTGGTACCCGTTATTTCATTAATGCCATGTATATAGGGTTAGGTGCCCGTTTTGTATGGATTTCGAATGGAACACGTCGTTTTTGGGGAATGCAATGGCTTTCATTTATATCGTCTATGTTTTTGTTGTTGTTTGAACGGAAGCTACATCGTATGCACTTGAAGATTAATGGAGAACACATCCGTGGAAGAATTATGACGGTTTGTATTGGGAGTGCCCGTGGATATGGATTGACACCAAGTGCTGTACCTTACAATGGATGGCTGGATGTATCGGTGGTATATCGCCCCGAATTGCTGCAATTACTCAAGGGCTTATGGCTGTTGGTGAACAGACGTCTGTTGAATCTTAAAAAGGTGGTGAAACCCTATCGTACTCGTAAGGTGAAGATATTGCGTGCTCAGAATGCTGCTATCAGTTTGGATGGACGCCAATTATATAAGGATTGTCCGATAGATGTGAGAATTTTACCAGAAGCATTAACTTTGATTATACCTAAATAATATGACAATACAAGAATTGAAGAATTCGGAAAATTTCTTTCTGTTAGCCGGTCCTTGTGTGATAGAAGGAGAGGAGATGGCTCTCCGGATAGCCGAACGAGTTGTGAGAATAACTGATAGATTGCATATTCCCTATGTTTTTAAGGGGTCATATAGAAAAGCCAATCGCTCGAGATTGGATTCGTTTACTGGTATCGGTGATGAAAAGGCTTTGAAAATTTTGGATAAAGTGCGTACAACTTTCGGTGTACCGGTAGTTACTGATATCCATACAGCGGAAGAGGCTGTTATGGCTGCCGAATATGTAGATGTTTTGCAAATACCTGCTTTTCTTTGCAGACAGACTGATTTATTGGTGGCAGCGGCTCGCACAGGAAAAATTGTGAATATAAAAAAGGGGCAGTTCTTGTCACCAGGAGCTATGCGCTTTGCAGCTGACAAGGTGGTGGAAGCAGGAAATTCTCAGGTGATGTTGACTGAACGTGGAACAACTTTCGGATATCAGGATTTGTTGGTGGATTATAGAGGTATTCCCGAAATGCAGTCGTTTGGACATCCAGTGGTATTGGATGTTACCCATTCATTACAGCAACCTAATCAGACATGTGGGGTAACGGGAGGTATGCCACAACTGATAGGAACCATTGCTAAGGCAGGGATTGCTGTAGGGGTAGACGGGTTGTTTATGGAAACTCATGAAAATCCCTCTATAGCCAAGAGTGATGGCGCCAATATGTTGAAACTTGATTTGTTGGAAGGATTGTTGGAACGATTGGTACGGATAAGGCAAGCAATCAAATAAAAAAGGAACAGTCTCATCATATAAATTTAGGCACGGATTACACGGATTAACACGGTTTTTGGTGTATGTTTACATCAATATTATCCGTGCAATCCGTGTAATCCGTGCCTAAAATATTACCCTATTTTGCTGATTTTCTTTAGCTTCTCTTCGTCTATAATCTTAATTTTTCTACCGTCAATGGTAATCAACTTTTCGGTAGCAAAATTGGAAAGCGTACGAATGGCGTTCGAAGTAGTCATGTTGGATAAATTGGCCAAATCTTCTCGGGATAGGTAAATACTCAATGTAGATTCGTCTTCTTCCAATCCATAAGTGTCTTTTAGGAATAACAGCGATTCTGCCAATCGGCCACGAATATGCTTTTGAGTAAGATTGACAGTTCTTTCATCTGAAATACCTAAGTCTATTGAAAGTTGGCGGATAAAGAAAAGGGCCAATTCATTGTTTTCTTTCAATAGCTTCATAATAGCAGGCATAGGAATCAAACAGATGGTGCATGGCTCGAATGCAGCAGCTGCGGTTACGAAATTACCTTCGGCAAAGTAGGCGCGATAAGCAAAATATTCTTTGTCTTTGATAACGCGGATAATTTGACTTCTACCTCCCACACCTTCCTTGAAGATCTTTACTTTTCCACTAAGCAGACACATCAAGTGCATAGGAGTTTCCCCTTCACAATATATAGTTTCGTTTTTCTTGTACTTCTGTATGGTGAAATTTTGAGCCAAGAATTCCTTTTGTGATGGGGTTAATGGTTGCCACAAATCCGGTATGCTTTCGGCAATTTCTATTTCTGATAATTCCTTCTTAACCATTATATGCTATATAATTATGTTATAGAGCACAAAGGTAGGAATAAAATTATTAATAAAAGAAGATAAAGTGAAGAAAATAAGCGGAAAGGGAGATTTTTCTCTCCCTTTCCGCTTATTTAGTGAATAATAATTCGCGATATTTGGGTAACGGCCAAATCTCATCGTCTATTTCCAGTTCCAAATGATCGATATGGTCGCGTATTTCTTCCAAATAAGGACGGACTTTTTCTTCATAACTGAATGCTTTTTCGATTTGGCTGGGTAAACGATTGGCAACTTTTCGTGCTTCGGTCATATCGTTGACCAATTGCTTGATTGCCAATATTCTTAGTTGGATTTTTTTTACCAATTCACGTCGGTCACCTCCCAATGCTTCATATTCTTCAGCGGAGAAAGTCTCCCTTAATCCACGAAGGTTTTCTAATAAGCGGTTTTGGTAGATAACGGCAGTTGGAACAATGTGGTTGATAGCCATATCGCCCAATACGCGGCTTTCTATCTGTACTTTTTTGGTATATTTTTCAAGTTCTACTTCTATACGGCAGTTCAGCTCATTTTCATTGAAAATCTTTTCGCCCAATAATACAGCTCTTGATTGGGGGTCATTGAATTTCAGTATTGCTTCAGGTACGTGGCATATATTGCTTAAACCGCGTTTCTCGGCTTCTTGTTTCCATTCTTCTGAATATCCGTCGCCTTCAAAACGGATGTTCTGCGAAGCTATGATGGTGTCCTTAAGCACTTTATAAAGCGCTTCTTCTTGCTCCATACCATTGGCAACCAAAGCATCGATTTGTGCTTTGAACTCATTGAGCTGATGGGCCATAGCAGCATTGATGACAATCATGGATGCGGCACAATTGGCCGATGCACCTGCTGCACGGAATTCGAAGCGGTTACCGGTAAAAGCAAAAGGTGAAGTGCGATTACGGTCTGTATTGTCGAGTAGAATAGCAGGTATTCTACTAATTCCTAATTGAAGTGCCTGTTTCTTGTCGGCCGATAATTCGGCTTCTCCCAATCGTTCCACCACCTCGTCGAGCATATGCGATAAATGGCCTCCCAAGAAGATGGATAGGATTGCCGGAGGTGCTTCGGCAGCTCCCAAACGATAGCTGTTTCCTGCACTGACAATGGATGCCCTTAACAAGTCCTGATTTTTGTAAACCATCATCAGTACATTTACCACAAAGGTTAGGAACAGCATGTTTCCTTCAGCAGTTTTGGTAGGGGCAAACAAATTGATACCGGTATCGGTGCAAAGTGACCAGTTGTTGTGTTTACCAGAACCGTTTACTCCCTTGAACGGCTTTTCATGCAGTAGTACTGTAAAATTATGTTTGGTAGCCAGTCGTTTCATTAAATCCATAACCAATTGGTTATGGTCGTTTGCTCTGTTTACATCCTCGAATATAGGAGCAAGCTCAAATTGGTTGGGTGCAGCTTCGTTGTGACGTGTCTTCACGGGAATACCTAATTTGTGGCACTCCAATTCCAACTCTTTCATAAAGCTGGTTACTCGTGGAGGTATGGAACCGAAATAGTGGTCGTCCAATTGTTGGTCTTTTGGAGAAGAATGTCCCATTAGGGTGCGTCCTGTTATGCAGAGATCCGGACGTGCATTGTATAGTGCGGTATCTACCAGAAAATATTCCTGTTCCCAACCTAAATTTGCATAGACTCTTTTAACATCGGGCACGAACATCTTGCATACTTCGGTTGCGGCTTTGTCTACTGCTGCCAATGCTTTTAGTAATGGAGTCTTGTAATCAAGTGCTTCTCCTGTGTAGGATATGAAGATGGTAGGAATACATAATGTAGAGTCGACGATAAATGCAGGAGAGGAAACATCCCATGCTGTATAACCACGTGCTTCGAAGGTGTTGCGGATTCCTCCACTGGGAAAACTTGAAGCGTCAGGTTCTTGTTGGATAAGCAGTTTCCCTGAAAAGCGTTCAATGATATCACCATCATCGCCAAATTCAATAAAGCCGTCGTGCTTTTCGGCTGTACCGTCGGTCAATGGCTGGAACCAATGTGTATAGTGGGTAACATTGAAAGTCTTGGCCCAACTTTTCATGCCGTTGGCAATCATATCGGCCATTTCTCGATTGAATGGTATCCCGTTTTCAATGGCATTGATAACTGCCTTGTATGCTTCATTGGGCAAGTACTCTTGCATCTTTTTGCGGTCGAATACATGGTCGCCGTAATAATCGGACAGTTTTTCGGATGGATAATCCACTTTTACGGGACGTCTGTTCGCTAACTCCTGGAGAGCGAAGAATCTCATTTTGGACATCTTGTCTTTCTTTTATTGATTATGAACGGCAAAATTACTGTTTTTTTGCTTAAATATCGCAAGAGCGGCAACTATTTTTTATATATGGCTTCAAGATGTTAATTATAGGTTAAACATGATGCAGGAATTTGCTTTTTAATTATATTTGCCGAATATTATAGAATGGAGATGGCTGGTTATATACGATACATCATTTTAATATGGATTTGTGCATGCTTCACATCTGTAGCCAAGGCAGAAGAGAAGAATGTAGATTCTTATGCCGGTATGCCTGCCGTTTCGGATACTATCCTGAAAAGCATCTTTCAATTTTCTTCTCTTTATTCCAAGGTAATTGATGAATATAAGGCTGATATGTATTTGAAGGGTAGGGTGAAGGTTCATAAAAGCAATAAATTGATTCGTTATATCCCCTCCATGTTCAGATTGGAAAAGGGGGTGGACGAATATATTATAGAATCTATCAGTGAGATGCATTATAGGGCTCCCGATATTTATAACCGGAAAATGAAGGCTTTATCGGGTACATTCCCTCGAAACAGAGGACAGTTGACCGATTTGACTGATTTCTTGAATATGAATGTGTATTCATCATCCATGATGTCGGATAAATTGTTGTCTCCGCTTGATAAGGAATCGAGCCGATATTATAATTACTTGCTCGATACGATAATGGGGCCGGCAGACAATATGGTATATAAAATTCAGATTGTCCCTAAACATAAAGGCACCCAATTGGTGAATGGATATATAATGGTAAGTGACCAAATATGGAGTATCCGTGAGATTTATATGGAAGGCCAATTTGATATGATACAGTTCAAGATGCGAGGGGTGATGGGAGAAGCCGGCGATGAAGAATTCCTTCCCGTGCACTTTGACTTGAACCTAACTTTCAAGTTTATGGGCAATCACTTGGAAATGAATAACTGCGGGGAAATGAAATACAAGCATATTTCCCTTTATAATGGCGGAACCCGAAGAAAATCACAGAAGAAACATTCCCATGACTTGACTGAATTCTATAGCCTTACATTCGATTCGACCAAGGTGGTGACCGATAAATATGAGTTTGCCCGTATGCGTCCCTATCCCTTGCTTGCCGAAGAAGATTCACTATATAAAAATTATGATCTTCGTAAAGATACAACAAACCATCATTTTTCGTCTGTTCCGGATAAAAAACGCAAGTCTTCTGTTTTTTGGGGACAAGTAGGCGATATGTTGATTGGAAGCTATAATGTGAATCTTGCAGGAATGGGCAGCGTACGTTGTTCACCGCTTATTAATCCCGTGATGTTAAGTTATAGCCATAGCCGTGGAATTTCGTACAAGCAGCGTTTTAAATACAATAAGTTGTTTAATGACGGCAAACTTCTGAAGATAACTCCACAGATTGGATATAACTTTACCCGTAAGGAACTTTATGTAAAGGCGGATGCCATGTTCCAGTATTGGCCACAGAAGTTGGGTTCCATTGATGTAAGCGTAGGAAACGGTAACCGTATTTTTAGTAGTGTGGTCCTTGATAAGTTGAAAGAACAACCCGACAGCACCTTCAATTTCAATGATATGGAATTGGATTACTTTAAAGATGTATACCTCAATGTCTTCCATTCCTTGGAACCCGTCAACGGATTGCTCATAAAAGCGGGCGTTTCCATGCATTGGCGTTATTTGGGCATCGATCTGTCGCCTAAAGTACAGGGCACTTTATCGTATGGTGACATCTTGAAGAGAAAAGGAATCCGCTCTGATTACAATAGTTTTGCTCCTCGTATCCGTTTGGAATGGACTCCAGGTTTATATTACTACATGAATGGTAACCGTAAGATGAATATAGAATCGAGTATGCCTACCTTCATTGCCGATTATGAAAGAGGTGTGAAAGGTGTGCTTGGCAGTACGGATGCACACGAACGTTTTGAATTCGATATACAACAGATTGTCAAATTAAGCCGTATCCGTTCATTGGCATACCGGATAGGTTGTGGTATGTTTACCCGGATGGACAATATGTATTTTGTCGATTTTGTGAACTTTTCCCGAAGTAATATACCCGAAGACTGGAACGATGAAATTGGTGGAACCTTCCAGTTGCTGGACCGTCGTTGGTTTAATTCATCCCGTCAGTATTGGAGGGGGCATGTAACTTACGAATCCCCGTTTATCTTGTTGCGTCCATTGAATCGTTTTTTAGGTAAGATTCAGCACGAACGTTTGTATGGTGGCATATTGTTTATGCCTCATTTGAATCCGTATGTGGAGATTGGATATGGTATTGGTACTCATATTTTTGATGTCGGTGCCTTTGTCAGCTCCATCAATGGAGAGTTTGATACCGTGGGATTTAAGTTTACCTTCGAGTTGTTTAATGATTAATGGAGTACCCATTACAAATAAAACAACTGTAAACTGACATTACTGACATTATCACTCCTTGAAGCCGGAGGAAATATATAAAAAACTGATAATTAATTATCACAAATACTATAATAATATTATCCAAATAATGCAATAATAGTCTTATCTTGTGGCAAAAGTGTTTTTAGTATTCATTGTTGTTTTCTCCATTTTTGTGATAACAGTTTCAGTCGTTTTAATACGATGCTTACCTTTTTTCTGATAAGGACAAAATTAACACTCGTTTCCTTTATCCTCAAAAAGTAGGTACGCGTAGAAAAATTTGCTACTACGCGTAGTAGCAATTGTTAGTACGCGTAGTAGCAAATGTTGTACGTAGAGGCACTATAAAATGTCGGTGTTAATGACACTACGCCATCCGCCAAGGCTACAGCCTTGCCTTCGACGAACCTTTCCCACCGAATCTGATACCCCCAAGGACGGGGAGTACACATCCGCATGGGACGAGTATTGGGACTGGTCACCCCTGGCCTACGGGACATAAAACGGTGGATAAAAGGATATTCTTCAACACTTTTTATAAAATATTCCCCAAATAAGTTTTGCTTTTCATAGAAAATAGCTAATTTTGAGCGTTATCTGATTAATGATAACACTAACTGAGTTTAATAACCTTAAAATAACAGCTATGAGCTATTTACGATTTGACAAGACTCTGCTGACGAATTTGGAAGAATCTCTCCCAAAGGAAGTGCTTCGTACCAATCGTTCGGGAGCTTACCATTGCACTACAATCGTTGATTGCAATACACGCAAGTATCATGGTCTGCTTGTAATTCCAATTCCTGAATTGGATGACGAGAACCACGTGTTGCTGTCGTCATTGGATGAAACGGTTATCCAGCACGGTGCAGAGTTCAATATGGGCCTTCATAAATATCAGGGCAACAACTACAGCCCCAAAGGCCATAAGTATGTAAGAGAGTTTGAATGCGAAAAGGTGCCTACTACCATTTACCGTGTAGGTGGCGTAGTGTTGAAGAAGGAAAAGGTTTTTGTACATCATGAAAACCGTATCTTGATTCGCTACACCTTGCTCGAAGCCCATTCGGCCACAACCTTGCGCTTGCGTCCGTTCTTAGCTTTCCGCAGTGTACGCCAGTATACACACGAAAACTCTCAGGCAAGACGCGATTATCAGTTGGTGGACAATGGTATAAAGACTTGCATGTATCCGGGATATCCGGAACTTTTCATGCAGGTAAACAAGAAGAATGAATTCCATTTCCAACCTGATTGGTATCGTGGCATCGAATATCCGAAGGAACAAGAAAGAGGTTATGATTTTAATGAAGACCTTTATGTACCGGGATATTTTGAGCTGAATATCAAGAAAGGAGAGAGTGTAGTATTCTCGGCCGGTATTTCAGAAGTCAGCACCCGTACATTGAAGA
>CAZFDP010000060.1:0-9552 GCA_964518185.1 uncultured Phocaeicola sp.
CTAAAAATAGAAATGGCTCTGTTAGGTAAATCATTAATATCGTTGTGCATATTTATACTGTTTTTTGCTAATCCACTTCTCCAAAAACTCTTTCAAAGGCAAAAGATAATTCGCATCCAAATCCCAATGCAAAGCATTATCATACTCCCGTTCCCGTTCTTTTATCTTTTTCTTCTCGCTATCTGAGTCAAATAGCAAAGCTTCCAAATAACCATAGATTTTGGTCTTCTTGGCTGGTGTAGTAAGTGGCGGTGGGGTTCTTCCTTCGATATGGATAGTTACCAATTCTTTTTCGTAGTTTTCCCAACAATCCAAGATGGGGCGATTATTGGGGTTGATGATGTTTTCCAACAAGTCCTCCAGTTCGCCTTTATCTTTGTTGTTCGGAAGAAGGAACAATTCAAATTCCAAACCGTTTTCTTCTTTCCATTCCATCATGCTTGCCCGTCTGGCTTTAAAATCATCGTCAGCATCGAAGATGACAAGGTTGATACCGCCTTGGTCGGTCATGGAGTGCATGCGGTTGATAGCTGAAGTGGATTTCAGATTGTCCTTGCCATTGGTTCTAAGGATATAATTCTCGGGTATCTGCTCACCGAAAAGATGATGGAAGTACTGACGGATGAAAGTTTCGTCCGCTATGCCTTCTACTATAATGAGAAAACGGTCTTTCATAACACTATGCTTCTAAGTTCTACATCGTTTTCACAAGCATCCTTGAATGCTTCATAGTTGTATTTATAAGCCTGGTGATCTTTCTTCAAGGTCTGTTCGATGGTGTACAGACGGAAAGATTCCTGATATTGAACGTTTTCTTCCAACATCCGGTAAAGCTGATAGAGTGTTTCTTGGCTATGGGTAGTGACAAACACTTGTTTGTTGGTATCGGATGCCAATGCAAAAATGCTTTCCCACAACTTCTTGTATGCAGAGTAGTGCAATCCGTTGTCTATCTCGTCAATCAAGATGATATTATTGGTTGGGTTGGCAGAGCTGGCAACAATGCTGAGATAACGGCGCAAACCGTCTCCTGTCATACCGATAGGCAAAAGTTCGTTCATACCATCAAATCCGATGAATACTTCATGCCCAATGGTTTCGATGGTATTGATACGAGAATCGAACTTACTCAAACGTTCCAGAACCAAATCTTTCTTCTTGCGTTTAATAAGTTCAGCCAAATCGTTAGCTATATTGTTGGCCATAAGGTCGGCTGAAAGAAAAGAGGCACTGTTCTTTTCCAAATAACCTTCGGCAATAGTCTTTCGGGTTACAGCTCCTTGATTGAAGGTAACGCTACTTCGATAGGATGTTGTCGTTTCTCCAGACGAGATATCGAAATTCATGTCCAAAGTATTCAGGAATACTTTGGTCTCGGAAGTCGGAATTTGGTTTTGGGTAGCTTGCGCTTGTTCGTCGAAAGTATAAGTAAGGTTCATCTTCAGACTTCTGCCAATACCGTCGAACTGCTTTGCATGAATTTCCGGAATGTTATTGATGTCCAGATTATGGAAGATATAACGAATATCATTGACTCCGCTGAACATGTTTCGTGTTCGGAAAGAATTGATTCTTTGAACGATATCAGGATTGGACATGCCCATCAATAACATCAGGGCTTCAAGTATGGTACTTTTCCCTGAGTTATTGTGCCCGAGGAAAATGTTTACTCGTGCAAAGTCATCTACCATTAAATGGTTCAGTCCTCTGAATTTCTGTATTTCAATGCTTTTGAATCCGTCCATACTAATTCATTATTAAATCATTTATGCAAAAATAGGAATAAATTCATTATGAATAACAAATATGAATATTTAATTTTATATGAACTAACTATTCCTGCCATGCAATCTAACTAAATAGAAGCATAATACATAAAAAAGTGGATGTGTTTGCGACACATCCACTTTTCTATTTCAATCAAGGTAGGAATTACTTGGCTACCTTTTCCAAACGCTTCAAGATAATGAAGATGAAGAGAGCAGCTACTACGCAGATACCTGCCAATACACCCCAAACAACTGTAAGCGAAGCACCCCACATCAAAGCAGGAATACTTACCAAGAAGTTACCGATAGCGGTAGAAACAAACCAACCACCCATCATCATACCGGCATACTTCGGAGGAGCAACCTTGGTTACAAAAGAAATACCGATTGGAGACAAAAGCAATTCAGCAAATGTCAAGATAAGATAAGTAGAAATCAACCAATTAGCGGAAACGTCAGCCATGTGCATAGGTTGACCGTCGGCTGTCAATTCAGGAGCAGGCAAACCGATAGAACCAACTGTAAGCAATACGTATGCTACGGCAGCAACCAACATACCCAAACCAATCTTCAAAGGTGCTGAAGGTTCTTTACCCTTCTTAGCCAAGGCACCGAAAAGAGCAATAGAAACCGGAGTCAAAGCAACCACGAAACAAGCATTGAACTGCTGGAAGATAGGAGCACTTACTTCTGTTACATCGGGCAAACCATTGTACTTGTAAACCAAACCGGCAACAGCAGCAGCAATCAAACCGGCAGAAATACCTTTACCCTTACCAGTCTTGCTTTGGAAAAGACCAAACAAACCGTAAACAATAAAAATACCAAATACCAGATTCATAACATCGAATGCCATGCTTTGGAGACCAGTAGACTGAGTAGCGGTATAGTCACGGGCAAAGTATGTAAGTGTAGAACCATTCTGGTGGAAAGCCATCCAGAAGAAGATAACTACCGCAAATACCAAACACAAACAGATGATACGTTCTTTGGTTTGAGCTGGTGTCAATTCTTCAACAGCAGCACCGTTAGTTGCCTTGGCTGCACTACGATCGGCATGTTTGAACATGCCTTGACAACCACGGTAAATGGCAATAGAAGCAATCAAAGAAACACATGCTACGGCAAAAGCAAAGTGATAAGAATCGGCTTCGCTTACGCCCAATGAAGCTTGTGACCATTCCATAATCTTGATGGCAGCAGTCGGAGCAAACATAGCACCGATATTGATAGCCATATAGAATACGCTAAAACCAGAATCACGCTTGCTGGCATACTGAGGATCGTTATACAAGTTACCAACAATCACCTGCAAGTTACCCTTAAAAAGACCGGTACCGGCACAAATCAATGCCAAAGCACCACCCATTGCAGCAATAGCCGGGAAGCCACTACCCAAAGGAATAGCCAACAATAAATAGCCCAAGAACATGATAGTGATACCGATGGTTACCATCTTACCGAAACCGAACTTGTCGGCCAGCATACCACCAAATAGAGGCAAGAAATAAACAAAACCTAAAAATGTAGAATAGATAAGACCTGCAGTACCGGCTGAAAAGCCAAAATTAGCCTGCAAGAACAACACGAACACAGCAAGCATGGTATAATAACCAAAACGTTCGCCCGTGTTTGCCAACGCTAATGCGTATAACCCTTTGGGTTGACCTTCAAACATAAGATTAAAATTATTAAGTTAATACTATTTTTCTTGTCTGCAAAGATAGGATATTTATGCTAAATCAGAAAAAAAGAGCCAATGAATCGGCTCTTTTTTGTAGTTTTATTTTTCAAAAAGACAGCACACTTCGGCTTTTGACTCTTTTATCAGGTCTTGAGGAGCAAGTTTTATCTGCAATCCGCGAACACCAGCACTGACATAAATATGCGGGAACTGCATACAACTTTCGTGAATATAGGTTGGAAAATGTTTCTTCATACCGATGGGAGAACAACCTCCACGGATATAGCCTGTAAGGGAAAGCAAATCCTTCATGGGGATGAGGTCGCACTTCTTGTTACCCGACACTTTGGCTGCCATCTTGAGATTGACTTCGTGTTCACCGGGAATGACACATACAAAATACCCCAATTTATCACCATGTAACACCAATGTCTTGAATACTTGTTCGATATTCTCTCCCAAACTTTCGGCTACATGAATGGCACTCAAATCGTTTTCGTCCACTTCGTAAGGAATGAGTTCGTATTTAACCTTGGCCTTGTCCATCAATCGGGCCACATTGGTCTTATTTATTTTTTCTTTCATCAGTTCTGTTATAATTCCTCTTTAATAAACGGTGGTGTATAACCTAATGTACTTTCTGCAATCTCTTCGGGTGTTCCACAAGAGAGTACCTGCCCTCCTCCCCGTCCGCCATCGGGACCCATATCGATGATGTAGTCGGCTTGTTTGATGACATCCAGATTATGTTCGATGACTATAACCGTATTTCCTTTGTCTACCAACCGGTTAAGCACATTCATCAATACTCGGATATCTTCAAAATGAAGTCCGGTAGTCGGTTCATCCAAGATATAAACCGTCTTTCCTGTATCACGCTTGGATAGTTCGGTAGCCAATTTCACACGCTGGCTCTCTCCTCCTGACAAGGTGGTAGAGGGTTGTCCCAACTTGATATATCCTAGGCCTACATCTTGCAGCACCTTGATTTTGTTCAAAATGGATGGAACATTTTCGAAGAATTCAACTGCACGGTTGATAGTCATATCGAGTACATCGGCAATGGATTTTCCTTTAAAGCGCACCTCTAATGTCTCGCGGTTATAGCGTTTGCCATGACACACCTCGCAGGGTACCATCACATCGGGCAAGAAATTCATTTCGATGGTCTTATAGCCATTGCCTCCACATGTTTCGCATCGTCCGCCCACTACATTGAAAGAAAAGCGTCCGGGTTTGTATCCACGAAGTTTGGCTTCGGGAAGGTTCACGAACAAATTGCGGATATCGGAAAAAACTCCGGTATAGGTAGCGGGATTGGAACGAGGGGTTCGTCCTAAAGGCGACTGGTCAACATTGACTACCTTATCTATATATTCCATACCTTCGAAGCTATCATAAGCCAAGGGATCTTGTAAAGAACGATAAAAATGCTGAGACAAGATGGGTTGAAGCGTATCGTTTATCAATGTAGACTTTCCACTACCCGATACACCGGTTACACAAATAAGTTTACCTAACGGAAATTCCACATCGATATTCTTTAGGTTATTGCCTTTTGCTCCCCTTATCCAAAGCGAGCGACCATTTCCTTCTCTTCGTTTGGCTGGAACTTCTATCTTCATTTTACCATTCAAGTATTGCGAAGTAAGTGTTTCTTTCTGAAGCATTTCTTGTGGAGTACCTTCGAAGACCACTTCCCCACCCATCCGTCCGGCTTTAGGTCCCATATCGATGACATAATCGGCTGCCAACATCATATCTTTGTCGTGTTCTACAACAATGACCGAATTACCGGTATCACGTAACTTCTTCAAAGAACGGATAAGACGCTGATTATCGCGCTGATGTAGTCCGATACTTGGTTCATCAAGAATATAGAGTACATTCACCAATTGTGAACCGATTTGTGTGGCCAAACGAATGCGCTGGCTTTCTCCTCCAGACAAAGATACTGAAGTACGATTGAGTGATAAATAATCCAAACCTACATCCAACAGGAAGCGCAAACGGCTTTTCAGTTCCTTTAAAATTTCTTCGGCTATTCTGCGCTGCTTGTCCTCCAAATGTTCTTCCACACCTTCCAACCATTCATACAATTCGCTGATGTCCATACTGGCCAATTCGTAGATGTTCTTGTCGTAGATACGAAAATGCAAGGCTTCCTTGTTCAAACGGGCTCCCTGGCATTCGGGACAAACATCAGTCTTGGCGAACTGTTCTGCCCACTTCTGTGCGGTAGCCGAGTTATCCTTTTCTTGCATCAACTGAATGTATTTGATGATGCCTTCGTAAGTAGTAAAGTAGTCGGAAGAAGTATGGATAAGCGAACTTTTGATTTTAATGCGTTCGTCGGAACCTTGTAGTATTTCATCGATTACTTCGGATGAAAATTCCTTCACCGGAGTTTTCAAGGTCAACCCATACTTCTCGAGCATAGCATCCAACTGCCAGAATATCATCACATTCTTGTATTTACCCAATGGAGCAATGGCACCTTCGTAGATAGACAAATCACGATTGGGAATCACTTTATCGATATCCACCAAATTAACAAACCCTAGCCCTTTGCATCGATGACAAGCACCCTGAGGAGAATTAAACGAAAAATTATGGGGAGCCGGTTCTTTATAGGAAAGTCCGGTTACGGGACACATCAACCGCTTGCTGTAATGACGTACTTCATTGGTAGCGGCATCCAGAATCATAATCAAGCCATCGCCTTGGTGCATGGCCGTAGCAATGCTTTGTTTCAAACGTTTGTCTTCCTTATCGCCTACCGCCATTTTATCGACCACCACTTCAATGTCATGGTTTTTATAGCGGTCCACTTTCATTCCATGGGTAATCTCCTTGACCTCTCCGTCTACACGGACATAAAGATACCCTTTCTTACGTACTTGTTCGAACAATTCCTTGTAATGCCCTTTTCGAGTACGTACCAAAGGAGCCAATATGAATATACGCTTACCTTTATAATCCTTGTATATCAAATCGAGTACTTGTTCTTCTGTGTATTTCACCATCTTTTCGCCCGAAAGATGCGAGTAAGCCACACCTGCCCTTGCAAAAAGCAAGCGTAAGTAATCGTATATTTCTGTAGTGGTACCAACAGTAGAACGCGGATTCTTGTTCGTGGTTTTCTGTTCGATGGAAATAACCGGACTAAGTCCTGTAATCTTATCTACATCGGGACGTTCCATGCCACCCAAGAAATTACGGGCATATGCCGAGAAAGTCTCTATATACCTGCGTTGACCTTCTGCAAAGATGGTATCGAAGGCTAAGGATGACTTTCCGCTACCGCTCAATCCTGTTATGACCGTCAAGCTGTCGCGAGGTATTTGTACATCTATATTTTTCAGATTATGCACACGAGCACCGTATACATGAATCAGTTCTTTTTCTTCTGCCATATCCAAATGCTTTCAAGCTTTTTAAACATGCAAATTTAGTGTTTCCCGACGAAATATTTGCTTAAAAAGTATAATATTCTTCGGGTTTCATTATATAATATAGGTAAGAATGACTTTTTTTTGTAATTTTGCTGCCTATATAACCAGTATTCTACAAATGAAATTAATACAAGCCATCTATCTGGCAACCGTTATAGCGGTTATGCCTGTGGGAAAAGTTTGTGCACAGACTTCTTCCGGATTCTTCATGCATACAGTAACCAAAGGACAAAGCCTCTACTCCATTGCAAGTATGTACAATGTAACCATCGACGAAATTGTACAACTGAATCCAGAAAGTAAAGAACGCATCAAAGCGGGGGAAGCACTGAAGATTCCCCAAAAGACCGGAAATGGGCAACCTACCTATCATACCATCCAATCTGGAGAAACATTGTATCAACTGACTGTACGCTACGGAGTGACAGCTCAAGATATCTGTAGAGCCAATCCCGGATTGAGTGCCAAGAATTTCCGTATCGGCCAGGTTGTTGCCATTCCGGCCGTTCAAGAAGAAAGCGTAAAGACAGAAACGGCTGTCCAACAACCGATTGTACAACAGGAAACTACCCAACAAAGTACTCCTCTAAAGCCCAAATGCCGGGATATGCACAGAGTACAACGGAAAGAAACAGTTTACAGCATCAGTAAACTTTATGGAATTACCGAAGAAGAACTGATTGCAGCCAACCCCGAACTACGGAAACAGAAATTAAAAAAAGGGAAATATTTATGTATACCTTATGCCCAAGTACCTTCTACAGGTAACAAGCAGACATCCAAACAAGAGCAAACACCTCTTTCCAATGTCGAACTTTTCCGACAAAACCAAAAGGAAAGCAAAAAATACGCTTCCATCAAAGCAGCAGTTCTATTGCCGTTTATGACTAACGGTAACGGAAACCGTGATGAACAATCCCGAATGATAGAATACTACGAAGGCTTCCTAATGGCTATAGATAGTTTGAAGCAAGATGGTGTATCTATCGATTTACATACATTAGATACAGGTAATTCCATAGCTTCATTGTCACAACTCCTCAACAGCAGAAGTGAATTGAAAGACATGGACATTATCTTTGGCCCGGCACATACAGATCAAGTAAAAATAATGGCCGATTTTGCAGAAAAGAATAAAATCAGATTAGTGGTTCCGTTCACTTCCAAGAGTAATGAAGTATTCAACAATCCCTATGTATTCCAAATCAATACCCCACAATCTTATTTGTTCTCGGAAGTATATGAACACTATCTCCGTAAATTCCCCAATGCCCATGTAATCTTTTTGGATGCAGAAACCGGTGACAATGACAAAACAGAGTTCATCAATGGTTTAAAGGAAGAATTAAAGAACAAACAAATTTCCTTTAAGGAGCTGAAAGGAGCTAACATTACCCCTGAAGGCATGAAAACAGTGGTCGATTCGCTCCGTGAGAATGTACTGATTCCTACTTCTGGAAAAAACATTTCACTCATGAAGATATTACCACAACTCATTGTCACAGCTCGCGAGCATCCTAATTATGACATGAGACTATTCGGTTATCCCGAATGGCAAACTTATACATACGACCATTTATCCAGTTTCTTTGAACTGGACACCTACTTCTATTCGTCTTTCTATACTAACAATCTGTTTCCCGAAGCCATCAAATTCACTTCGGCCTATCGGCAATGGTATAGCAAAGACATGGCCAATACTTATCCTAAATATGGTATGTTAGGATTTGATACGGCTTATTTCTTCTTAAAAGCCCTATCACGCTATGGCAATAATATGGAAGAGAATATGAACAATATGATGATAAAGCCCATTCAGACTGGATTCAAGTTTGAACGCGTAAACAATTGGGGAGGTTTCATTAATCGGAAAGTTTTTTTTGTACGCTTCACCAAAAATTTTGAATTGATTAAACTGGACTTTGAATAAAATGAAAAGATATAGATATCTATTGGTTATGGTTGTGGCTTTAGCCTATTCCACTTCGGTTATGGCACAATTGGGTGATTTGCGTAATGAACTTGCCATTGGGGTAAATGCAGGAATGAACATGAGTAAAGTAGATTTCAGTCCTCGTATCAAGCAAAAGAACCAAAATGGAATGTCATTCGGTCTTACTGCCCGCTACATGTGCGAAAAATATTTCAAGATGATGTGCGGTATACAAGCAGAACTCAATTATTCCCAACGCGGTTGGAATGAATTGATTGAAGATGGTTCAGGAAACACCTACAATCGAGTAATGAATTATTTGGAAGTACCTTTGTTGGCACACTTGGCTTTCGGAAAAGATTCACGTACCAAAGGCATAAAATTCTTTCTGAACATGGGACCCCAATTTTCATACTTTATTGGTGACAAAGAGAATAAAGGAGGTGAAGAATGGAACACTTCGATGCGTCCAAATGGTGTAATACATCAATATGGTAAAGAAGTGGAAAACAAACTTGATTATGGTATCGTTGTGGGAGCTGGCTTGGAATTAAGTACCGGTATCGGACATTTTTTAGTGGAAGGACGATACTATTATGGATTGGGTGACTTCTATCATAATGCAAAGAAAGATGAATTCGGCCGTTCGGGACATTCATACATTGGAATACGATTAACCTATTTATATGATATCATCAAATAAAAAAAGCC
>CAZFDP010000061.1:0-9526 GCA_964518185.1 uncultured Phocaeicola sp.
GGAAGAAGAATAAAATCGTCTTTTTAAAGTTCTTTAGTTCTATCTGTGCAAAAACTCTACTTATGCTTTACTTTTTTAATAAAAAAATGTTGTTCCTGTTAATTAATTGCCGTAATTTTGAAACCTAATAAATAAAGGGAGAAATCCATTGTTATTGATAAAGTAAAATAATTAAAATAGATTCAAATTATGGCAGAAGCAATTGACATTCGTGAACTGAACGAACGAATTGAAAGACAGAGTGCATTTGTAACAAACTTGATGGCAGGTATGGACCAAGTCATCGTAGGTCAGAAACATTTGGTGGAATCTTTATTGATAGGTTTGCTATCTGATGGACATATCTTGTTGGAAGGTGTACCGGGATTGGCAAAGACATTGGCTATCAAAACACTTGCATCACTTATTGATGCAAAATATAGTCGTATTCAGTTTACTCCCGACTTGTTGCCAGCCGACGTTATCGGTACCATGATTTATAGTCAGAAGGACGAACAGTTCATTGCCAAGCGTGGACCTATCTTCGCCAATTTTGTTTTGGCAGATGAAATCAACCGTGCTCCGGCCAAGGTACAGAGTGCTTTGCTCGAAGCCATGCAGGAACGTCAGGTTACATTAAGTAAGGAAACGTTCGAACTTCCGAAGCCATTCTTGGTTATGGCTACCCAAAACCCGATTGAGCAGGAAGGTACTTATCCGCTTCCTGAAGCTCAAGTGGACCGTTTTATGCTGAAAGTGGTCATTGATTATCCAAAGCTGGAAGAAGAAAAGAAAATTATCCGTCAAAATATCAGTGGTGAAAAGATAGAAGTACGTCCGATTCTAAAATCAGAAGACATCATCGAAGCACGTAAGGTAGTTCGTCAAGTATATTTGGACGAAAAGATTGAGCAGTACATAGCCGATATTGTATTTGCTACCCGTTATCCGGAAAAGTATGGCTTGAAGGAATTGAAGGATATGATTGGCTTTGGTGGTTCTCCACGTGCTTCCATCAATTTAGCTTTGGCCGCACGAAGTTATGCATTCATCAAACGTCGTGGATATGTAATTCCTGAAGATGTACGTGCCGTTGCTCATGACGTACTTCGTCATCGTATCGGATTGACATACGAAGCTGAAGCCATGAACATGACTTCTGACGAAATTGTCAGCAAGATTCTGAATAGCGTAGAAGTGCCCTAATCATAGTGCTATGGTAAGAATAAAACGTCGTTTTCGTGGATGTAAAACGATGTTTTGTTTGGCATAAAACGTTGTTTTCTGCCATCGAAAGCATAGTTATTAAAAGAACAAGTATGGAAACAAGTGATATATTAAAACGAGTTCGCCAGATTGAAATAAAAACCCGCGGGCTTTCGAACAATATCTTTGCCGGCCAATATCATTCGGCCTTCAAAGGGAAAGGTATGTCGTTTTCGGAAGTACGTGAGTATCAGTATGGTGATGACGTTCGTGATATTGATTGGAACGTAACCGCTCGCTATAACAAACCCTATGTAAAGGTGTTTGAAGAAGAGCGCGAACTGACGGTAATGCTTCTGATTGATGTTTCGAACAGCTTGGATTTCGGTACGGTGAAGCAGATGAAAAAGGATATGGTTACGGAAATAGCCGCTACGTTGGCATTCTCGGCCATACAGAACAATGATAAGATTGGAGTAATCTTCTTCTCGGATAAGATAGAAAAGTTCATTCCTCCCAAGAAGGGACGAAAGCATATTCTATACATTATCCGTGAATTGTTGGATTTCAAGCCTGAAAGCAAGCGTACAGACATCAAGATGGCTGTGGAGTATTTGACTAATGTAATCAAGAAGCGTTGTACTACATTCATGCTGAGCGACTTCATTGATGACAATGATTACCGAAATGCTTTGACCATAGCCAACCGTAAGCATGATATAGTGGCCATTCAAGTATATGACAGACGTTTGTCTGAATTACCCGATGTAGGTCTGATGAAAGTGCGCGATGCCGAGACGGGATATGAACAATGGATTGACACTTCGTCTGCCAAACTTAGAAATGCACATCATGCTTGGTGGAAGGAACGTCAGCAGACATTAAACGATACATTTACCAAATGTAATGTAGATTCTGTATCTGTTCGTACCGACCAAGATTATGTAAAATCGTTGCTTAACTTATTTGCGAAAAGAAATTGATGAAAATGAATGTTTTACATATCAACAAGTGGTTGAAAGCCTTGGGATGCTCGGTTATGCTATTCTTGGCAACACCTCAACTACATGGTCAACAAGTAACCGTCGATGCAAGCATCGACTCACTTCAATTGCTTATAGGTGAACAAGCCAAAATAAAACTTGAAGTGAGTTGCGATGCCAATCAGAAATTGCAGATGCCCGTATTGCGCGATACCATAGTCAGGGGAGTAGAAGTACTGGATATAGCCAAACCCGATACACAATTCCTGAACAATGGAAAGCGTATGCTAATCAATCAAGAATACACCATAACTTCTTTTGATTCTGCACTTTACTATCTGCCTCCATTCGAAGTTTTGGTGAACGATCAGGTATATCGTTCTAAAGCATTGGCTTTGAAAGTCTATTCGGTACCTGTAAATACGTTAAATCCTGACCAATTCTTTGGCCCCAAAACGATTCGTGAAGTATCTATAATTTGGGAAGATATCTCGACCATCTTTTGGTTTACTTTGTTGATGCTTGCCTTGGGTGGATTGGGCTATTATCTGTATAAACGGTTTAAGGATAACAAACCTATTATCAGGAAAATAAAAGTAGAACCTAAATTGCCGCCACATACCCAGGCGTTACAAGATATTGAACGTATCAAAGCCAACAAGAGTTTGCGTATGACCGACCCGAAAGGATATTATACCGAACTTACCGATGTACTCCGCACCTATATGGCCGAACGTTTCAACTTTAATGCTATGGAAATGACTTCGACTGAAATCATAGACAAGTTGTTGGAAATGAAGGATAAGGAATCCATTCAGGAATTGAAGGACTTGTTTCAAACAGCAGATTTGGTGAAATTTGCCAAACATGCTCCGTTGATGAATGAAAACGATATGAATTTGGTCAATGCGGTAGATTTCATTAACAATACTAAGATTGAACCCGATCCGAATGCCAAGCCAGAGCCTACGGAAATAACCATCGAAGAGAAACGCTCCAAACAAGGACGTATATTATTGTTGGGTAGTATGGGAGTTATAGCTATTGTTATACTCATCTTGCTCTTCCAAGTGGTGAAAGGTATATACAATCTTTGGTTTTAACCTATAAAGAGAAAAGAAATGATTTTTGCAAATATTGAATATTTGTTCCTGCTGGTGCTACTCATACCTTATATTGTATGGTATGTAATGAAACGCAAGAAAACGGAACCTACTTTACAGGTTTCTACTACTCGCATGTACATGCAAGCACCTAAAAGTTGGAAGGTCTATCTGCTTCATGCCCCTTTTGTATTGCGAATTGTGGCCATTACCATGATTATTTTAGTATTGGCACGCCCCCAAACCACAGACAATTGGCAAAACACTGAGATAGAAGGGATTGATATTATGCTGGCGGTGGACGTATCGACCAGTATGTTGGCAGAAGACTTGAAACCCAACCGATTGGAAGCAGCCAAGCAAGTGGCTTCGGAATTCATCAATGGACGTCCGAATGATAACATCGGGTTAACTATTTTTGCCGGTGAGAGTTTTACGCAATGTCCTTTGACGGTTGATCATAGTGTTTTGCTCAACCTCTTTCATGGCATTAAGGGGGATATTGCCCAACGTGGATTGATAGAAGATGGTACGGCTATCGGTATGGGGATTGCGAATGCGGTAACCCGTTTGAAAGATAGTAAGGCCAAGTCGAAAGTAATTATTCTATTGACCGATGGTAGTAACAACCGAGGAGACATTTCACCATTGACAGCTGCAGAAATAGCCAAGCAATTTGGTATTCGTGTCTATACCATTGGGGTAGGTACCAATGGTACGGCTCCTTACCCGATGCAGACTTATGCCGGCATTCAATATGTGAATGTACCTGTAGAAATTGATGAAAAGACATTGACAGAAATTGCCGGTACCACTAATGGTAATTACTTCCGTGCCACCAGCAATGACCGTTTGAAACAAGTTTATCAAGAAATTGATAAGTTGGAAAAGACCAAACTCAATGTCAAGGAATTCAGCAAGCGTGAAGAAGAATACGAAATCTTTGCATGGATTGCATTCCTTTGCGTATTGCTTGAAGTTTTATTGCGTAACACTATATTAAAGAAAATACCTTAAAATAAAGAAGTTATGTTTCGATTTGCAAACCCTGACTTTTTATATTTGCTGTTGTTGCTCCCGTTGTTGGTCGGCCTGTTTCTATTTGCCAACCATCAACGACGTAAACGCATACAAAAGTATGGAGACCCCGTTTTGTTGGAGACATTGATGCCCACTATTTCCAAATGTCGTCCCGATGTTAAGTTCTGGTTGACTTTTGCTGCTATAGGATTGATAATATTGATGTTGGCTCGTCCTCAGTTCGGCTCTAAGATGGAAACGGTAAAACGAAGTGGGGTAGAAGCGGTTATCGCACTTGATATTTCAAACTCCATGATGGCCGAAGATGTTACTCCCAGCCGATTGGAGAAAGCCAAAAAACTCATATCCCGTTTGGTTGATACCTTTAATAATGATAAGGTAGGATTGATAGTCTTTGCCGGTGAAGCTTTTACACAACTTCCTATTACGAGTGATTACATCTCAGCCAAGATGTTTTTGGAAAGTATCAATCCTTCATTGATTACTACACAAGGGACAGATATTGGTGCTGCTATCCGCTTGGGAATGAAAAGCTTTACTCCAAACGAAGGAGTGGGACGTGCCATTATAGTCATTACCGATGGTGAAAACCATGAAGGAGGTGCCTTGGAAGCTGCTAAGGAAGCTACAGAAAAAGGAATGCAGGTATTTATCTTGGGTGTAGGCTCGCCCGATGGCTCTCCCATACCCGTAGAGAATGGAAGTAATGATTTCCGTCGGGACAAGGACGATAATGTAATTGTAACCCGGTTGAATGAACAGATGTGTCAGGAAATAGCTAAGGCTGGTAATGGACTCTATATTCGTGTGGATAATTCCAATTCGGCAGAAAAGATATTGAATAACGAAATAGCCAAACTTGCCAAAGCTGATGTTGAAAGTCAAGTGTTTACAGAATTTGATGAACAATTTCAAGCATTGGCATGGCTGATTCTGATTTTGTTGGTTGTTGAAATGTTAATATTGGATCGCAAGAATCCATTATTCAAGAATGTGAGACTATTTAAATAAATAATATAATGATGTTACAGAAACAATATATCATTCTTCTATTCGTATTAGTAGCAGGGAGTGCCTTTGCACAAAAAACGGACAGAGATTATTTGCGAAGCGGAAACAAACTATATAATGACAGTTTGTTCATCAAGGCAGAAGTCGATTATCGGAAAGCTTTGGAAATCAATCCCAAATCTACTGATGCCATGTTCAATTTGGCCAATTCGCTTTTGATGCAGCAAAAAGCAAACGAGGCAATGGAGCAATTTGAGTCGGTTTCTAAAATTGAAAAAGACAAATCAAAATTAGCTGAGATTTATCATAATATGGGAGTGATATTGCATGTAAACAAGCAGTATCCGCAATGTATTGAAGCCTATAAAGAGGCCTTACGTAATAATCCTAAAGATGATGAAACCCGCTACAATTTGGCGCTTGCTCAAAAGATGTTGAAGGATCAGCAACAACAGCAACAAAACCAAGACCAACAACAAGATCAAAAGCAGGAACAAAAAGAGGAACAGAAGCAAGACCAACAAAAGGATCAGCAGGAACAACAGCAGCAAAACCAGCAACAACAACAGAATAAGAATGAAATGTCTAAGGAAAATGCCCAACAATTGTTGAATGCGGTAATGCAAGATGAAAAGGACGTACAGGAAAAAGTGAAGAAACAGATCCAAATACAGGGCAAGAAATTGGATAAAGATTGGTAATTGTGTAAATTTGAAGATTCAATTTTAATAAGATAGTAAAATGAGGAAAATAATTCTCTTGTTTATAGGTATAATAACCACTATAGGAATATGGGCCGATGATAAAGTAACTTTTACAGCCGATGCACCTGAAGTAGTGGTAAGTGGTGACCAATTTCGATTGACTTTTACAATCAATTCTCAAAAAATTAGAGATTTTCGTGCACCTAATATTCAAGGATTTGAAGTGTTAATGGGGCCAAGTCGTTCACAACAAAGCAGTACCCAAATTATTAATGGACAAGTTACTTCGACCAGTTCCATCACCTTTACTTATATATTGATGGCCGATAAAGAAGGTACCTATACCATTCCAGGTGCAACTGCGATGGTGGATGGAAACAACCATACATCTAATTCGGTTAAAATTAAAGTGCTTCCTCCCGATCAAGATGCAGGGAAAGGTAATAGCAGTGCTTCGCGCAATCAGTCAGCCGGAAGTAAGATTACTAATAAGGAATTGTTTATTACTGCAACGGCCAGTAAGACTAATGTATATGAACAAGAAGCATTCTTGTTGACATATAAGGTATATACTCAAGTGAATTTGACTAATCTTCACGAAGATATGTCTGATTTGAAGGGTTTCCATATGCAAGAAGTGGAGTTGCCGAGACAGAAATCATGGGGGTTGGAACATTACAATGGTAGAAACTATCAGACTATGATTTGGAAACAATATGTTCTGTTCCCTCAACAAACAGGAAAATTAGAAATTCCTGCTATCACTTTCGATGCAACTATAGCTCAAATGGTAGCTTCCGCTGATCCGTTTGATGCTTTCTTCAATGGAGGTTCCAATTACGTGAATGTCAATAAAAAGATTGTCACTCCGAAAATTACTATCAATGTGAAGGAACTTCCTGCAGGAAAACCATCTAATTTTTCTGGAGGAGTAGGGGATTTTACTCTTAGTTCTTCTATTAGCACACAGGAACTGAAGACTAACGATGCGGTAACTATTAAGCTTATCATTTCGGGTACAGGTAATATGAAACTTATCAATACTCCCGAAGTGGGATTCCCACAAGATTTTGAAATTTATGATCCTAAAGTAGACAATAAGTTTAATCTTACAAAAGAAGGATTGGCCGGAAGTAAGGTAATTGAGTATTTGGCTATTCCACGTCATGCTGGAGACTATACCATTCCTCCCATTGAATTCTCGTTTTTCGATTTAAAGTCTCAAAGTTATAAGACATTAAAGACAGAATCTTATACATTGAAGGTTGCAAAAGGAGAGGGGAATGCTGAACAAGTGGTAGCCAATTTTACCAATAAAGAGGATTTGAAAGTGTTGGGGAAAGATATACGTTATATCAAAACAGGGGATACCCAACTTAATTCCAAAGATGATTTCTTCTTTGGTTCCATGAGTTACTATATGTGGTATATTCTTCCATTGGTATTGTTTGTGACTTTCATGTTAGTTTATCGGAAACAGGCTATGGAAAATGCCAATGTTGCTAAAGTACGTACCAAGAAAGCTAATAAGGTAGCCACTAAACGTATGAAAAATGCCGGAAAACTTTTGGCAGAAAAGAAGCAAGAAGCCTTTTACGATGAAGTCTTGAAAGCTTTGTGGGGGTACATAAGTGATAAATTAAATATCCCAGTATCGCAACTCTCAAAAGATAACATTGAAGAGAAATTAAGTGAGTATGGTGTAAAAGAAGAACTTACCAAAGATTTTATTGGTACACTGAATGAATGTGAATTTGCCCGTTATGCCCCAGGCAATCAAAACGAAGCCATGGATAAGGTATATACATCGGCTATCGATGTAATCAGTAAAATGGAAAACAGTATCAAACGTTAAAGAAGAAAGAAAGATGAGAAAGATATATTTTATTCTGTTGATGCTTACTTCTTCGTTTTCTGCGTTTGCACAGGACGAAGTTGTAGTGACCATGAACGAAACTATAACTAAAGCACAAGCAGATAGTGCATATATTAATAACGATTTTGCTGGTGCAATAGCTATTTATGAAGCTATTCTTAATGCAAAAGGTGAATCGGCTGATATTTATTATAATTTGGGTAATAGTTATTATAAAATGGATAACATTGCTAAAGCAATACTAAATTATGAAAAAGCCTTATTATTGAATCCGGGTGATGGAGATATTCGTTTAAATTTGGAACTGGCACAAAGCAAAACGGTAGATAAAGTGATACCTATGAGTGAAATGTTCTTTGCTACTTGGACACGTTCACTTATCAATACATTGAGCGAAAAGGGATGGAGTAAAATGGGTATTATAACTTTTATTCTCACATTATTGGCTTTGGGCCTCTATTTCTTCGGGAAGAAAATTATTTTGAAGAAAATAGGTTTTATATCAGCAATTGTTTTCTTTTTGGTATGTGTCCTTGCGAATATATTTGCTTCAGTTCAAAAGAAAGAAATCATGAGCCATGGTAATGCTATTATTATGGTACCTAGTATAACTGTAAAAAGTACTCCGAATGAAGGGGGAACAGATTTGTTTATTCTTCATGAAGGAAGAAAAGTAATGATAAAGGATAATACTATGAAAGAATGGAAGGAAATCCAATTGGAAGATGGAAATGCAGGATGGGTACCAACCAATGTTATTGAAATAATTTGATATTTCCATAGATATGGATATACAGCAATGCATAGCATACGATAAAGAGTTACTGCTAAATTGGAATGGAAGTGATTCTTTGTTTTGGGATGGTTTTATGTGGGTAGCCACAAGTACTTATATTTGGATACCTTTGGCTATAGTATTGTTGTATGTTATTCTGAAAAATAACAAAGGTTGGGAGGCTTTATTAACCATCATGGCTTTTGCATTGGTTATAACATTAGCAGACCAAATAGCATCGGGTATTTGTAAACCGCTATTTGAACGTTTCCGTCCATCGCGAGATCCTGAAATAATGTATATGATAGATATCGTAAATGGTTATAGGGGAGGACGTTATGGATTTATTTCCAGTCATGCAGCAAATACATTCGGTGTTGCTGTTTTTGTCTCATTACTGATGCGTAACAAATGGTTGACATTCATTCTTTTTATTTGGGCATCATTAAATGCATATTCACGTATTTATTTAGGTGTACATTATCCAGGAGATATTTTATTTGGGACTTTAGATGGTTGTATAATAGGGTTATTGGTTTATTGGCTATATCGTTTTATTCACCACAAATGTTTTATTCCTATTCGGTATATTTCTAATCAATATACATCGAGTGGTTATTTGATAAGTGATGTTAATCTGCTTTTGGTTACTTTTATATTGACCTGTTTTATTATTGTTGTTTGGGGAACTATTCTGACAAAAATACTCTATTTATAACGATATTTGATAATATCGGCGATTTGGTACCGCCTGTATCGGTGTTTTGGTACCGCTGATTCACGCTGTTGGATTTTCCGCGAGTCGCACGACTACTCGTACCATAACGACTACGAGCCAGGCAAGCAGA